>LCKE01000022.1 GCA_001001205.1 Parcubacteria group bacterium GW2011_GWF2_45_11
GAAATAGGGACAGCGCCCATTTACTTTTTAATTCACTCTGACCCCTTTTTCTTATACGAGTTGTGTAAATCAGCATACACCACCCTAGGACTATAACGATAGTTGTTAGGAAAACCACGCCCTCTACAAACATAGGCAATATCACTCCCTTCTACTTCTACATGATAAACAACAACCTCTCCTGCAAAAGGCCCTTGAGAATTCTCTGGAAAATATTCAAAATAAAATGTAATACTATGCGGCGAGTCAAGCAAGCTACTCCGACAATCTTCCGACTCAAACGAGGATCTCAATAACGCATCCTTGTCATTGGTATATCCAAATACTGACATTTTATATCTTCCGCCATATCTCTTTGCTTCTCGCCAAAAAACATCAGATAATACCTCTCTAATAGCATCATCATTTGTTTTCTCGCTGGATAATGTTTTTGCTGTTTTTATTATACGAACTATCTTTTCTTTTGTTTCTTCACATGCACTCCGCGCGCAATGTCAAAACCTATTTTAATTACGATAATAATACTTAGTTCTTTCTTCATTTTTATCTTTGTTCTTTGAAAATCCCTTAATCTTTAGCCGTAGCCAACGGATGCCTGCGGCTGAAAAATTGAGGTCCGGCCCTACACTCTATCGAAAAATTCATGGAATATTAAATAATTTCGCGGTTTTATCACGCTCTTTTATGTCTGGCTTGATATATTTCAGATCGAGACAATTTATAAGAGTTTTTATTGCCTCTATTTCAGCAGTATCAGTAGGGCTATATGGTTTTGGAGTTATTTCTTCAGACATTTTTAACTTATTCGCTTTCTTTAATCTCTTCAACTTGAGTATTAAGTATCTTCCGCATTAATATAATGGAGAATTTGGGAAATAGGGACAGCGCCCATTTATTTTTTAATTCACTCTGACCCCTTTTTCTCAGGAGCACTTCCAGGTTTCTCCCCTACAACTTGGTGCAATTTGTGTTCAGTAATAAAATTAATCCTAAATCCACACAAGTATAAATAGAACCATCCTATTTATTTCACGGTTCCAGCTGCTTATCGCGTTGCTTTTTTGTTTGCACACGACGATCAGTAAGCTGTTTTGAAAAATCCCGTAAGGCTTTAATATCGGCAAGCAGTTCATCAGGTGCGGGGCGGTCATAATGCAAAGCCTTGGATTTGTCATGGCCTGTCATCCAGGTGCTAGTCTTGGACATATGAAGATTTACATGATGGATGTCTGGGTCTTCAATGGCCACTTCGATAAGCTTGAGTGTCTGTACGCTGTTCCGATATCGGCACACCACATTATAGAACAGGTCATCCTCAACACAAGATTCCCAAGCTTCGCGCAATAACCCATAGACACGGGCCGCTTTTTCGTTGTATTCGGCCATATTGTCCGGATAAAGCAGTTTGATCTTGTGAACCAATTCCTCCATGTATTGCGCCCGTTGCTTGATCTTCAGAGCATACCACGGCGCGCCATTTGTTGTAATACCAGCCGACTTGCCGCCACGGCGCAAAGTATGCACGGTGATACCAACAGGCGTACCGGCCATGGCCAACGCCATACTAGCGTCTTCCAATTCCATGAGGAAAGCTATATTATGCGTAAATATGATGACCTGTCGTCTGAGCCCCTCGCGCGCAAGCCGTGCAGCGATCTTTCCGGTAAATACATGATCAAGCGATGAAACTGGATCATCCAACACAATCGCGTTGGCATGTGGAACAAGCTGGAGTTCAGCCAAGAAACCAGCAATCGCGATTACGCGCGCTTCGCCTTCACTGAGAATCTGAGAGATGCGAGCCCGGCCTAGCGTATTGGCGCCTTCTAATAAAATCTCGTGCGCCGTCTCGCCCACGTCTCCACTAGGTTTCAGCGATATAGGCACCCGTGTCGCGCCTAACGCAATAAGTTCAGTTTTAAAAGCATTTATCAATTCCGGGGTCAGGTTCTTTCGGATTATCGTTGTGCCTTGCCGTGTAATCTCTTGCGTGCGAAGAGTGTCAGCGGCGCGCCGCAGGTCAGCATTATGCCGAACCTTTGCGATAAATGCGCAAATATCAGCTTTCCTTGCACTGAGCGCTTTTCGCGATTTGAGTTCTGCGACGGTGGCGAGGAGCTTCTTATATTCCTCAGGTTTAGCCGCGTTCGTGATGTCCGCAGCCTTTTGGATGAGTGTTTTGGCAACTGATCGTAATGCTGTTTCAACAGATGCAGGCCAAGGTGGCAACAACACCGCCTTCTGCGGATCTTCACCTTCCTTGAGCAAAGCGAGTACTACAGATTTTCGCGTAGCAACCGCCGCATGATAGGCTCGCAGATCATTTGCCACCTTAGCGTCCAGACTGGCGAGCTCATCGCAGATCGATTCAAGCGGCGCGGCAGTCAAAGGATCCACAATTTCTATTTTTTCGCGCAACAACCTCAATACGTTGCGCTTGGCGATGAGCACAGTGTTTGTGACATCCTCTATAAACTTCTTGAAGCGACCGAAGCGAGCAACCGCTTCCTCTCCTAGTGGTTGCTGACAAAGCACACAAAACGCATCATATGTCTTTGGAAAGGATTCGCCGGGATAAGCTACCTCCTCAGAGTATTGCTTCGCTGCCTTATAGAGGATCTCCCATTGATTGGTGGATGCAACGCCGGGTAACACTTCGGGCGTCTGCCGTTCAGCCACGGCAAACACATGTGCGAGTTGTGCGGCATTTACCTCCGCTATAACATTATGGATGACTTCATCTGTCAAATCCACACACGCTACAACGAGCGCAGTCACCGCACTAGCCGCATCGTTGATCCGTCCCTTAACTTTGTCAAGGCGGGCGACCTCTTGAGCCGCTTTGGTGGAGTCTGAGGTCCGCGCGAGCTCTTCTAGAGTAGCCAATTGCAGTTCATCCTGCGGGGTCCAATCCGTAGCTGCTTGAATAACTTCATCTTTAGTGCTATCCGACAACGACTCAAGAAGTTTCGCCGACGTAGTACCAACCACAATGGCTGAATCCTGAACCGGCGCAATAGCCGTGATCTCCGCTTCCACGTCGGCCTTAACTCTCAAGACAATCTCCGCCAGCTTTTGAAACACATCGCCACCATAGGGTAGATAACTAATCTCATTGCGATCATCCGTGATAACTCGGGCACAGCGACCGTCGAACACTGTGATATTGGTCAAGATAGGGTCAGCAGGGGCACCTTGAGTCCAAACAATGTCCTTTGGCCTGCCATCCTGCTTAATCTTTAATATTGCGGTTGGCGTACCGGTTGGTGCCGTTGCGAAGACGTTGGGAAGGATGCGCTCATCCTTATCGCGGGCTTGGCAAGCCAGTTTCAAGATTCGGGAGTAGCCGGACTTACCGGAGCCGTTATCACCGTACACCACCGTGACGCCACTCTCTGCGAAGGGCTGTGTCTGGGCATCCTTGATGATGTTGACATTTCGGACGTCATCAATTGATAGCAGTTTAACCGCGACTGTTGTTGCGGGAACACCCGAGAAATTGCCCGCAACTGGAAGAACAGGCTTGAGGTTTTCTTGGGGCGCCGCAATCTTCAAGTCTGCTTTGGCTAGAGCTAATATTTCAGAATAACCACGAGCATTGAGCGGCTGATCGCCCGTCGCCAGCAGACGACGTACAGCATCTCCTTGCCATGCGGGCAAAGAACTGACCCACACGATAATGTCGTCAATAGCAGCCATCAATTATTCTCCAAAGTTATCTATCTGCTGTAAGGTTTAGACTATTGGTTGAGCCAATCCATCATCTTCCGACGCATCAATAGGCAGCAAAGCAGTAGCCTCACCTACGGGAAGCTCTTGCACGTCCTTGAGTTTTCTTCCAACGACTCTTGACCTCACTTTGGCCTTCTCAATTGTGTCTGATGCTTGATGTAATTTATTCTGCACTGCTTCCAGAACATCGCCGTACTTCGTCCACTCGGTTTTGACTGCGGCAAGGAGGTTCCAGACCTCACTAGAACGCTTCTGGATAGCAAGCGTTCGAAAACCCATCTGAAGGCTGTTTAAAATAGACCATAGAGTAGTCGGGCCAGCGATAACCACACGGCACTCCCGTTGAATAACCTCGGTCAAGCCTGTCCTACGGATGACTTCGGCAAATAGACCCTCTATAGGTAAAAACAGAATGCCGAAGTCCGTGGTCTTTGGCGGATTTAAGTACTTTTCAGAAATGTCTGATGCACAGATCTTAATCCGGTTCTCCAACTGTTTACTTGCCGCTTCAACTCCTTCGATATCTGCGCTTTCTTGAGCTTCAATTAGACGTTGATAGTCTTCAATAGGAAACTTAGCGTCAATTGGGAGCCAGACAGCCTCATCCTTGTCGGTACTTTTTCCCGGCAGTTTGATCGCAAACTCAACACGTTCGCCACCATCTTTCGTAGCCACGTTGGTGGCGAACTGATCAGGATTGAGCACTTGCTCCAGCAGCGCCCCAAGCTGCACTTCACCCCATGTCCCACGTGTTTTTACATTTGTAAGTACCTTTTTAAGATCACCGACGCCAGTGGCAAGCGTCTGCATCTCCCCAAGCCCTTTGTGCACCAGTTCCAGACGTTCGCTGACTTGCTTAAAGGATTCACCTAGGCGCTTTTCCAATGTCCCCTGGAGTTTCTCGTCAACGGTCTGGCGCATTTGTTCAAGTTGCTTTGCATTATCAATCTGCATGCTTTGGAGTTTATTTTCCACCGTGACCCTGACTGACTCCAGCTTCTTCTCATTTGAATCCGAAAGTCTCCCAATTGCGGTTGACATAATTTCAAGCTGGGTTTTCTGAAGATTGGCCAACTCACCCATTGTTTTGGTAGTGGCTTCCGTGATCCCCTTAAGCGCCGCGATAACTTCTTCTCGTAACTGTTTTGCTCCGGTGGTTGATTCCGTTCGTATACCATCGAGTTTCTCACCACTGGTCTTCGTCAACGAGGCGATCTGCCCAGAGAATGCCTCAAGCTGAACTTTCTCGGCAACAGCCAAATCTTTCATCGTCTTAGCCATTGTCTCCGAAATACTATTGAGGGTCGTTACAACTTCTTCCCGCAATTGTTTGGCTCCAGTGGCAGACTCGGCACGGACTCCATCTAACCGCTCACCGCTAGCTTTAGCAAAGGTGGTAAGCTGACCAGAGAAAGCATCGAGTTGTCCCTTCTGCATGCTGGCAACATCTATCATTCGTTGGACCACGGAATCACCGAAGGTCTTAAAGGCTTCAGCGAGTTCCTGCCGTTGCTCTCTCGCTGCCTTACCCTGCTCGTCTCTGCTCTTGGCCCCTTCCTCTCTAACCGCACGCTCGATACGTTCCTGTGCCTTTTCGAAAGCATCAAAGCGGGAAACAAGTACGGAGGTATCGACTTGCGATGCTTTCTTTAAAAGCCTGAGCAAGAGAGCCACTGTGGCGACCAGCAGAACGACAATCACGATCAGTAAAATATCAGTCACGGGCGATCTCCTTCGAAAAATTTCGTGTTTGGATCATTATTTATCAGATAACGCCGAAAATCAGCGGCGGGCAATCGCCAGTCCGCTGGAGTGTGTTATTATGTTCATTCCATCGCTATATATACATATTTTTAAACTTATCCTTTTGCCGCGTAATTAAATGTACTTTTCATTATGGGACCGGAAAAATTATTTGCCAATTTTTATCAGGATTAAATACATCCTCTTTTTCATATTCAAATCCGGAGACAGTTACGTAAATCGTCATTGAATATTTTCTCTATTTTACTATCGGCGCTGGCTATCCAGAGAAGCCTGCGAGCTCTTGACGCGGCCACATAAAAGCATCTTCCATCTTCATGATAATCACCGCTCAATAAATTTTTATGTTGTAAGATTTTTTCTAATTTTCCAATGGACAGTTTAAAATCTCCTCTTCCGCTATCAATAAAAACCATGACCGCGTCAAATGTTCTCCCCTTGATTTGATGAACGTTCTCTAAGGTAACATTATTTATAGACTTAAATGGCGCAATGGTTCCAAATAATTCATGATAAATATTAAAGTTAGTGACCTTTTTTGTCTTCTTAATTTCAATTCTTGAACTTATTCCCAATTGCTGTGCTGTTTTGAAAATCAACGCATTAGTCTTACAAATCCAAGCATCAATCTCTGTCTCTAAAGATGGTAAATTAGTACATAAATTCCACAGGACTACCCTATTTTCGATACGATCCAACAAATGCCCTCGAACATCATCGGATGAAACCAGATGTTTTTTTTCAATTAAATAATAGAAAAATTTCTCAAGATAGGAATATGATTTTTTATAGTTCTTTTCAATAAAAGCAATTTTGCTTAAAAGTGGCAATGAATAGACCTTGCGTGTATTAGTAAGGCCAACATCTGAATTTTTCCAAATATTAAACGGATCAATATTCGTTTTTCTGAAATTGATTTTTGAGGCATGACCGCCATACAAAATTGCAACTTTTTCTTTTCGGATAGGGATACCTTTTCTTTTGACATCTTCTAGAAAATTGTCGCAAAGAATTCGTCTATCAACACAATGAACAACTTTTACCTCTGCATCATTTAGCTCTACCCTAGCAACATCTTGTTTAATAGCTCTATTATTATGGAATTTATTCAAGAATTGACATATCACCTTTCCACTACGTTGACTGTGCAAAAGTTCCTTCTTTTGCCAATTATTTTCTGTCTCTTTTTTTACAAATAGACGTGGGTTTGCATCTCGCCACTCATAAATAGCTTGATAGGCATCGCCGACTAACATGACTTCGGCATGACCACGCGCAACGAGCAAGTCTACTATTCCCATTTGAACCGCAGAGCAATCCTGAGCTTCATCAATAATAAAATAGGGATATTTATCGATTAAAGCCCTGCATATATTCGCATATTTTTTTAAAACTTCGTAACAAAAAAAGTTAACATCGGCCTGGGTAACAATACATTTTTTTAATAAATCTTTCTTTAGCCATTCAATATATTCTTGCTGTTTTCCTTCGACCAACTTTCGTGTTTGATAAACAATCTCTCCATTCATATTAAAAGTTATGTTATGTGGGTTGATTTTGAATAGCGCTGACTTAGGATAAACGATGTTGAGCCAATCTGAATGAACATCAAGGATCCTTATTTCTTTTTTTCCATTGCCGATTAACTTATGCGAAAACGGCCTAAAAATTGCATTGTTTAAAAAGCTATCAATCGTCCCGACATAATGAGGGCTACCTATTTGTTTACCGGATATTTCCCAGTATTCTTTAATAATGGAATCTTTAGCAATATTGGTGAATGACAAAGCAACAACGCCTTGATAGGGTAATAATCGTTTTTCATTGACTATTCTTTTAATGCGGTGGGCAACCGTAAAAGTCTTTCCGCTTCCGGGACATGCAGAAAGTACACACAGACCTCTTTGGTCTACCGCGATATTCTGTTCCGGCGTAGGGTTAATCATCTTTTAGAAAATTAAAAGCTCGAATTATATAATCGGGTATTTGAATACCTAATTTTTTATTCGAAGCACGCCCGATAAAACGCAATATTCGATCAGCGAACTCGGATTTCAAATCTTCTTCACTGATCTTTCTCCAAATATCAATAGCAAAATTAAGTTTAAGCATTGCAGAAGACTCGGCTATCGGTATAATATTCTTAAATAATTTCCGAATCTTTTCGTTTGCTAGGGCAAATTCAATTTCAAAAGTTTTCTGTGATAAGAATATACCCACCCTAAACCCTTCTTTATTCAACTTTTCCACTTCATTCTTTAATGTTACGGCTCTTGAAGAAATGGGCGCCCCATTAAAGATGCTTACTATCTCATGGGTTGGTCGAATCTGATCATCGATTATAAAGCGCTTATCGACAGGGCAACTTTTACCCGATCCCCTATCATCATCAGTAATTAAAACACTCTTCACGTCGGTTTCAGCAAAAACGTTCTTTATTAAATCTACATAAGGTTTAAAGGCCACACCTTGAATATTAACAATTTCTATTCCTTGCCGATCAAATTTCATTCTAATATCATTGAAGATATAATTCCAAAATGCTTTCATCAACATGGCCTCGGTAATACCCTCAACAAAAATTATTTTTCTTGCAAAAAACATCTGAGATTTCGTAACATCTAAAAATCTCCGCAAAAAGGCTTTATTCTTATTTTCCAGGGCAGTATTTTTTATTAATACGCTCTTCATAACTTCATGTGATTTAGCCAAAATCGTTAAATTATTGAAATTAACCGCAGCAGCAAGCGTCGGGGAATGTGAAGTTAGAATAACCTGTATTGTTTTGTATTCGGCCTGTAGAAAATCCAGCAGTAAGGCTTGCAATTGTGGATGTAAATGCGCCTCTGGTTCTTCAATTAACAAACAATTAAAGATATGAGATTCATATTTTTCTTCAACTTTCAACTCAGTCAAGATTGTCGAAATATAAATTAAATTATTGTATCCTAACCCGTTTGTTTTTATATCAAGCCCTTTTTCCGCAGTTTTCATTACTATGTTTGTTAAAATTTTTGTAAATTCCTGTTCGACAAAGTCCAGTTTTATTTTATTGTTATCACTGCCTAAAGAAAGCTTCGCGATATTTTGATTTGTTTGACCTTCTAAAACCCTCACGGGATTCTTCTCACCTTGATGTCCCAAAGCCTTTATATTTGCATCCTTAAAGATTTCTTCAAAAGATTTACACTCAGGAAACTCCTTCCTTACTATTTTGGTAATACGACTTTTATAACCAGGCTGAAATTCCAAATTCACATCACGTAAGGCCTGCAAGTGTATCGCCCTAAGATATTTCAATAAATCATATGGATTAGAAGTTAACCCGAGTTCGCCGCATTTGATTTGCGGCTGGACTTTTTCATCTTTCAATTCAAAAGAAAAAATAAATCTTAGCTGATTATTTTTTTCTTCGTCATCAATAACAAGCGCCTGCAAGAATGCTGCTTCATGCTGAAGTTTTAAGCCGCTGAATTCTATTGAAATCTCAATCGGCGAATCAGGATTATTAAAATCTTCTTTTTTTAACCAGACTCCTCGTTCAACACTGCCATAACTTAGACATAACGAAAGTGCATCTATTATGGTTGTTTTGCCGATATTATTCTCACCAATAATTAAATTTAGTCCTTCTTTAAAATTGATGACTACCTCTTTATCAAAAGGAACTTTTCTAAAATTTTTGATTGTAACCTTTGAAATCCACATTGCTATCCTCGCACTAATAAATAATTTGTCTTAGTATCAACAATAAAATGTTTATGCAGATTTTCCGCGGCCATTCTTCAGTTATCCGCTCCATCTTTCTTTATACAACAAATTTCCAAATATCTTCCATAATTAAATGATCAAATGTTTTTATATGATCTTTTAGGATGCTCTCTGTTCGCATGTTCGGTCGAATATCAAAATAATAAACTCCGTCAAGGGGATTAAGTTTTATTGTATAGCCTTTAAAATGTCCTGGTAAAAATGTTGCATTAATTCCATATTTTCCTACCGCGCCTTTTCTTTGAACATCGTTGAGAAACACAGCAAAATGAGGTGTTTTTTTATCCGTCAATTGATTAAAAAGGAATTTATCTATAAAAATTTTGTCCAACCTGTCCTTGCTAGATGTCTTAACAGAACCGATAGCTGTTACATCATCGTCAACTTTAATTATCAAATCATGCTGATAATTCATATGAAATGCAACTTCTCCATCGATCTTTACGGGAACCGCAATTGTTCCGTGACATACCTTTATCCCAATTTTCTCAATAACCAATCGGATAAATCTCTCAAAAAGATCACCATTTATTTTCCGAGCTGTATTTGAGCGATTTGCTGGCAGCGCATCCAAAGTCGCTCCGATAGATTGCTGGCATGTATAAATAAAATTATTGATTAAATGACGACTTTCCTCTGTGTTAGTAGATTTATTCCTAACACTCTCAAGCAACCCAAAGAACGGCTTAATAGATTTCTCAAAATTTTCTAAAGAAAGCATGATCTCACTATTAATTGGTCTCGTAACATTAAAAGTGCCTTCTTTTTTGTATTGAAAAAATCGGTAGATATTCTCATTTTTTGAGACAATAACAGCTTGCAAATTGTTTTTTATATACTCCAGATATAAACGAGAAAAATCGACATAACCTTGAATTGATGTAAAATTATTTTTATTAGCTGCTTTATTAACAATTTGTTTTAACTTCATCTTATTGAAGACCTCCTCTTCTCATTTGCTCTATCATAAGCAATCCATTCAGCTATTGTCTTATGCGTAACCTTTTCTAACCTTTCGATTGCCCATTGATTATATTCGGGAGCACTATCACATCCCATCCAACGCCTCTTAAGTTGTTCTGCTACAACCAGTGTTGAGCCAGATCCCGAGAAAGGATCTATAACCAAATCTCCTTCATTTGTAGAAGCAAGGATTAATTTACGAAGTAATTCTTCTGGCTTCTGGGTAGGGTGAGGAGTTTTTTCACTCATTCCGTTACAGGTCGTTGGAACTTCTATAACATCTTTGGGTTTTGCACCTAAAGGATGGGGCGTCCATACATCTTTTCGTTTACCACTATTTCCGTATTGACTAGTGTCGGCTTGAGGATGAGCAGGGTATTTCAGGGTATGCTCACCATAAGGAATTCTTACATCATCAATATTTATAGTAAACTGTTTTGCCTTCCGAAGATGCAAAATGCTCTCATGCGATCGCCCCCAATCTTTTCCTAAATTAGCCTTATTTTTGTAATACCATAATAACCATTTACATCCTTTGAAATACTTCATCGCGGGATGCTTAATATCTGCTAATATCTCAGTAAAGCCACAAACATATAGCGTTCCGGTCTTCTTCAAAATCCGAGCAACTTCTTTTATCCACGACAATGACCACTGAATATATTCTTCCTGACTTTCAAATTTATCCCAATCTGCTTTTTTTATATTATAAGGTGGGTCTGCGAAAACAAGATCGACCGATTCATCTTTTAAATTTTTTAACCATAAAAAACTATCACCTTCGAAAAGAAAATTTTCTTTTTGTTGATAAATAGGATAAACAGAAGCATCCTTCTTTTTAGCTAGTAATCTCCCCCGCGTAGGCAATTCAAATAAAAAAGTTAGATCTTTTGCTCTTGTAGATAGCCGAACATGCTTACGCTTCATTTTGGGAAGTAACAGTTCGCCCCTCTTCATTTTATTGACTAACTCTTCAACTGGGATATCGATCTTTGGCATAAGATGACCATATCTTTACTCTTGGTCTATTTAATGTTCGTTCTTTCTTGGATAAACCCTTTTAACTCCTCCGGATCAACCCGCCACTTTCCCATCTTCACAGCTTTCAATTGTTTTAACTGGATTAGGTCACGCACCCAGTCCTCGGTTACATCAAGACGCTTAGCGACTTCCTTTACAGTGAAATATTTTGATATATCAACCATTGAATCACCTCGAGAGGTAGAGCTTGACGCTCATTCTATTACTTCCTACTGCTTCCTATTCTAATACTACCAAAACTCTTGTCAATATAAAAAGACGGTTGAGTTTTCAGGTATACACTTAGTATGCAGTTTTTGGAAACTTTTGGAAGTAAATTTACGCAACCAAAAGCATACAAAAACAAAACGCAACCTACTGCTTTTCCAATAAGCTACGTCATAACTCACTTCCCGCTTGTTACAATATCCACCTTAAAATGTATATCGAAGAGGCTGTGATACGAACCCTCGGTCCCTATTATTTTGTACCATCTTTTTCATTACCCGTGCCATTTTAGTGTTCACTCGGCAGTATTAAGACGCCATTTTCAAACCATAGCTCGATCTTATTTAGCGGAAAATCTGTCCATTCGATTCTCTCCCGGTAAAGCTCGCGATAGTTACCATCCTCGCATACCAGGACTGCTGATTTATCCTCATTAACCGTAAGCTTCCAAGAACCAAATTCCTGCAAATTATTTTTTGCTCTGGTTGTAAACATTATTTTATCAACCAACCAGAATGCGCCTCCTTCCTGAGCCATAAACAAGACACCATCGGTGTAAAGATATCCGCTTAAATGCTTATACCAATGCTCTGTTCCGCTAAATTGCCTTAATTCATTCTTCGTTAACATTTTAAACCCTCCTTTGTGATGCAGGAAAAATAGCAGTTCTTGCAATCATCGTTATTTTCTCTCACACACATTTCGCATACAGGCTTCTTATCTACGGAAGCAATGGACAATAAAAGCATCTTCTCAACTACCACCGTCATCGGCCTTCCTTGCATTTGTTTCAACCTGTAAAGCGTTTTGACCATTGATTCGCTTAACACTGGGCTATACATACGTCTTTCACCTCCTTCTCTAATATTTCAACGCGCAATACCCCATCCTCAAATTTCTTTTCTCCCCATATGGCTGATAGGACAGCTTTTAATTAATTTCTTAGAAGACATTTGATATTTACAATTTATCTTTACCCCAAGCACTTAAAGCTATTTGCGTGCGGTAGCCTAATAGGCGCTTTCGTCAACAACCCTGACGAAGGCTACCGCACGCTCGTTCCAATCAAAATCAC
>LCKE01000023.1:0-12353 GCA_001001205.1 Parcubacteria group bacterium GW2011_GWF2_45_11
GTGCTGTTTTTAATCGGGATGGAGTTGGATCTTCGTGAAATTAAAAGCTTGGGTAAGCCTATTCTTTCGGCTGGTATTTTGCAAATTACTATTACTACGATATTGGGGGCGAGCCTGGCTAAGGTTTTAGGATTCGGCCCGGTTGAATCGTGGTATTTAGGGGTTGGACTTGCTTTCTCGTCTACAATTTTAGTGGTTAAGCTGTTGATTGATAATCAGAATCCGCCGGCCTTTAATCTGGCGCCTCTGCCGCCCGAGTTTGGCGATAAAGCCCTGGCGGCGAGCGTTAAGGAGCTTTCCCGGCTTAAGTATGGCCGCGACCGGGCGATAGTGGAGCAGGAAATTTTGCAAAGAATCAGGCTGGCCGCCGGCCGTCCGCCGGTGGCGCCGCCGACCTTATGATTCATAAGTTAAAACTCAGCTGATGCTTATTTATCTTTTTTTTATCTTAATCTTTTTGGTTTTCGCCACCATGCTTTACGCCGGCTTTTCCGCCGCGCCGTGGCTGCCTTCGTGGAAGAAAGACATGCAGACAATTTTAGCCCAGGCGCAGATTCAGCCGGGCGAGATTGTGGCCGATCTGGGCTGCGGCGACGGTCGCTGGCTGTTGGCGGCGGCCAAACATACTCAGGCCAGGCTGGTTATTGGCTACGAAATCTCTTTGTTAATGTACTGCTGGTCGCGAATAAAATTATTGTTCGGTAATTATCCACAAATCAAAATTAAATACCGGGATTTTTATTTTGCCGATTTTTCCCGGTATGACGTTATTTTGTGTTTTTTAACTCCCCGGGCGATGAGAAAACTGGCGCCCAAGCTTAATCGCGAAATGCGGCCCGGCGCCAGGCTGGTTTCTTACGCCTTTAGTCTGCCCGGTAAGCAGGCGGAAAAAGTGGCTAAGGTGACGCCCAAATCAGTTCCGGTTTATCTTTATAAGTTTTAGGCAGCTGTTGTTTATAAGTTTTCACGTTCTGAATTTTTAAGGGCGTTTTTTATTTTTGGAAGCTTGCTGATGTCCTTTATTAAAAAACTTATCAACATCCAAGGCTTGACACATTTTAAGTTGCTGATATATTTAAAATGAAAAAAATAAATCAACGAAACAATAAATCAAAAAAACAAGAAATCCCCGGCCCAACTCTCTGACCGTTTCTCAAGTCCTACGCCTCGGAGCCGAAGATCGGCTTTTGTCTCAAGCTAAAATCTGGAAAGGCGGGCGGGGCGCGGCAATAAATCAAGTAATGATAAGTTACATTCGCCTGCCATTAGCCCGTATTACAAAACAGAAAAAAAATCAAATAAAAATTAAAACCATAAACAAATATGAAAAACGTTGATGAATTAAAACAGATTCTTGATAACCTGGAAATCCAAATACAAAAATGTAAAATTTTGTTGGACGGCGGCACTTTAACTCCCGAGACAAAGATTGATTATTCTAAAAAAGCCAAAGCCGTGGGTGAAGAAATGCAATCCGAAAGCGAGCGGGTGATTGAAGGGGTGTTTGACGGGCAAAAAATGATCGGTCCGGACGGCAAGCAGTATTCCATTCCCGCGAACTATGTTTCCAAATCCAAATTGGTTGAAGGCGATATTTTAAAATTAACCATTGATCAGTCCGGCAATTTTATTTACAAGCAGATCGGGCCGGTTGAGCGGGAGCGTCTGGTTGGCCGGCTTTTGGCCGATGAAGAGGGTGAGTACGTCGTTATGGTTGAGGGTAAAGCCTATAAGGTAATTCTGGCCAGCGTGACTTATTTTAAGGGCGGCGAAGGCGACGAAGCCGTTATTTTAGTGCCTAAGGGCACCAGCAGCCAGTTCGCGGCCGTGGAAAATATAATCAAGAAAAAATAGTTTTTTAAAAAAAGAGGTTCAAATCAAGGAGCCTCTTTTTACGTCGTCTAAATTATCCGTTATCTTAAAGGAAAACAAGTCATCCAACTTAAGCCGGGCGTTGTCTTACGTACCTGACTGGCGGTTGATTTACTGGCTATATCCGGGTATAATGAATCCACAAATTCAATTATGTCTACCACCCTTTATCGGAAATATCGTCCGCAGATTTTTGCGGAAGTTGTTGATCAGAACCACATTAAGGTGACTTTGCAAAATGAGATTGAATCGGGGAAAATCGCCCACGCTTATTTGTTTTCCGGCCCCAGAGGCGTGGGCAAAACCACCATCGCCCGTATTTTAGCCAAAGCCTTAAACTGCCGCCAACGCACCAACGCCGAACCTTGCGAGCGGTGCGCCAGTTGCGAGGAGATAAAAAACGGACGTTCTTTGGATCTGATAGAAATAGACGCGGCTTCCAACCGCGGCATTAACGAAATAAGGGAACTTAGGGAACAGGCCCGCGTGACCCCGGCTAAAGAAAATTACAAAGTTTTCATCATTGATGAAGTGCACATGCTCACCACTGAGGCTTTTAACGCGCTCTTAAAGATTCTGGAAGAACCGCCGGCCCACGTGGTTTTTATTTTGGCTACGACCGAAATTCATAAAATTCCCGAAACTATCATTTCCCGCTGTCAGCGTTTTGATTTTAAGAAAGTGGCTTTAGCCGAGACGATCAGGCATCTGGAGGAGATCGTTCAAAAAGAAAAGATTAAGGTTGACAGCCGGGTTATAGAAAACATCGCCCGCCATGCGGAAGGCTATTTAAGGGATGCCGTGTCTTTATTGGGGCAGGTTTTATCCTTAGGCGATAAGCAGATCACCCTGGAAGAATCCACTTTAGTTTTGCCGCGTTCCGATTTGGCCACGATTAACGCTTTTGTCACCCAGCTGTTTCAAAACCAGACCGCGGCCGCTTTGGGCCTGATTAATAAATATCTGGAAGAAGGCGGGGACTTGGAGTTTTTCACCAAAGAAACGGTGGAATTTTTACGGCGTTTGTTGCTGGCTCTGATCACTCAGAATTGGCAGGAGTTGCTCTGGGACTTAGCCGATGATGATTTAAAAGAGTTGCAGCGCCATCTGCGCAAAGTCAGCATAGAATCTTTGCGGCGCATGATTGAAATTTTGCTGGAAGCGCTGGCCAACATCCGCCGTTCGGAAATTATCCAGTTGCCTTTGGAACTGGCCGTGGTTAAGATCACCCAGTCTGATAACGTTGCCGAAGATCAAAGTGGTTTTGAACCGCCCGCCCCCAGTGCTCTTGCCGCACCAGTTAAAACGTCAGCCGCTCAAAAAATCGCGCCTGAGGCCGGTGAGTCCTCTAAGCCCTTAGCCGAACTTGAGACGGTTAAGCAAAAATGGCCCGAAGTCATTGAGGCGCTTAAAGACTATAATCATTCTCTTTCTTCTTTTTTAAAAGTCGGTTTTCCGCAGTCTGTTAACGCGGATAAGCTCTGCGTCAGTTTTAAATACACTTTTCATGCCGAAAGAGTCAAGGAGAGTAAGAATAAAGTCATGGTTGAAACTGTTTTGGAAAAAGTTTACGGCCAGAAGTTATTGTTGGCCGTGCAGGTTGACGAAAGCTTGAATCTGTCTGAGCCCGGCAATGCCGCTGGACAAAGCGGCGAAAATATGGTAGAAATGGTGCTGGACACTTTAGGTGGAGAGGTCGTAAACTAGTTTGACCTATAGTTTTTAGTAATCCTCAAGACTTCAATAAATTCAACACTTTCGGGGATCGTCTAGTGGTAGGACACTAGGTTCTGGTCCTAGGAACCGGGGTTCGAATCCCTGTCCCCGAGCCAACTTGTATGTTGCGGGTTTTTTGCCTCGTCGTAGCCTCGAGCTTGTTGAGAGGCGAAGACGGGCCTGTCCCCGAGCCAGTCTGCGTCAAGCGCGAGCCGTACCTGACGTTGCTGTAGTAACATGAGGTTTAATAAATAAAAATGATCACGGAAGTCGCCCAAAAATTTATCGGCTTGATCAAAAGATCCGATCTTAAGGTTTTTTACGCCGGCGAGGAAATCAACCGCATTCAGGTTGATGTTTTTATCAGCCGGATTGCTTTGATTTACGAAAAGATTAGAAACGCCATTGATTATAAGGAAGATCATTTATTGAGAAAAAATGCCATCCAAAGGATTCTGTGGCGCCGGCTGAATATTCAGTTGAATTCGGACAGTTTGGCTTTATCTTTGATCAAGGAGCTCATTCGCGCCGGGTACATTGAAAACAATCTTATCCCTGAGGGTAAAATTGCAGAGATAGATGTCATGATCAATAAATATCTGACTTTAGCCAACTTAAGCGGGATCAAGAAGACTACCACAGACGGTAGCCATGATTTTAAATGGTTGGTTTCCCTGGCGGCCTGCGAGATTGAGGAAGCCTTGGTGCCGCCGATTCAACACGTCGCTTTAACCGGTTTTGCTTATAAAGTGATGGGCAGTGAGATAAAGATCGCCGATAAAATCAAGGAAGAAGAAAAACATTTACAGATTAAAATCGCCATCCAGCGCGCCTTAATCAAAGCCGATATTGCCATGGTCAGCTATTTAATCTGGCGTTATTACAATCCTGATTGGCACCAGGCTGATCACCGGCAGATCTTGCAAATCGCCAAAAAGTTTAAAAATCTTCAGGCGGCGGTTGACCAGCAACTCAGTTATCACTTGGGCGAGAAGCTGTTGCGTCTCTTTAAAAAATATACCATTGTCTTTGACGTATTAAAAGAAATAATTTTAAGCAATCCACAAGAGGCGGAAAAGATTTTTAACGATCCCGAGGAGCTGGAATTCCAGATCAGAACCACTTGCGAGAGGCTTTATAAAAAGTCACGTTCTAAATTAAGGCGCAGTATCGTCAGGGTGATCATCTACATTTTTATCACCAAAATGCTGTTGGTCCTTTTAATTGAATTGCCTTACGAGCGCTATATCGTCCACAGCGTGGTTTACACGCCTTTAATCATTAATGCTTTATTTCCGCCGGTGTTAATGTTTTTGATCGGTGTTTTTATCAAAGTTCCGTCCAAAAAAAATACCCAGGCCATTCTAAAGGCCGCCGAGGAAATTGTTTATAAGGGACAGCTTAAAAGCGTCGAGGGAATCGGCCGGTTGGTTAAAAGAAGCAAATTCACCTCCATTTCTTTTACGGTTTTTTATTTAATTCTCTTTGGCTTTTCCTTTGGTTTGATAATTTACGTTTTAAGCAAATTGCACTTTACCGTTTTGAGCCTGGCCATCTTTTTGCTGTTTTTGAGCCTAGTCAGCTTTTTTGGCATCAAATTGCGCCAGGGGGTGCGTGAGCTGATTATTGTCAATAAAAAGGAAAATCCGTTGGCTTTTTTGCTTAATCTGGCCTCGTTGCCGTTTTTACGCATGGGTTATTGGTTTTCCGTTAAATTCGCCAAAATAAATCTGTTCGTTTTCATTTTTGATTTTATCATTGAGGCGCCGTTTAAAATATTTTTGGAAGTTATTGAAGACTGGATTTCTTACCTCAGGGAAAAACGGGACGAAATATACAATCAGCAGCAGTAGTTGTCGTCAGGAATTATTAGTGGTGTTGCGCGTTTTATTATCAGTTTTTAATATTTTAATGCAAATCAGGACAATCCTTAGAACTGGCTTTTCGGCCGGTTTTTTTGTATAATAAAGTTATGAAAAATTTTGACGTTGTAACTATCGGCGGCGCCACTTTGGACATAATGTTCGGCACCTCTCAGGCGGAAATTTTTACCTCCCCCAAAACAGCGGGCGGCCGCCAGCTGATCGCTTTTGCTTTAGGCAGCAAGATTGTCAGCCGTGACGTGATTTATACCTACGGCGGCGGCGCGGCCAACACCGCCGCCAGTTTTAGCAAGCTCGGCCTTAAGACCGGCATTATCGCCGCCATCGGCCGCGGCCCTCATGGCCAGGGCTTAATTGACAAGTTAAAGAATCTTAAAGTTGATTGCGCCCGGATTCAGTTAACTTCAGACCCGACCGGTCTTTCTTTTGCGGTCACGGGCGGCCAGAAGCGCGACCATGTGATTTTTGTTCATCGTTCCGCCAACGACCTTTTACAAATCAGTCCCGCAGGCCTACTTGGTTTTAAAGCCAAATGGTTTTATCTTTCTTCGCTGTCCGGCCGGCTGTGGGAAAAAAATTTAAGGACGGTTTTTGCCGCGGCCGTAAAAAATAACGTTAAGGTTGCCTGGAACCCCGGCGGCAGCCAGCTCTCAAGGGGTTACGCCGTTCTTAAAAAATATTTCAAACAAACAGACGCGCTTATATTAAATAAAGATGAGGCCAGGTCGCTTGTTGCCCGGGCCGGGCTAAAAACCGGCAATTTAAGCCAACTGTTAAAAGCGCTCTATCAATGGGGTCCCAAAATTGTGGCTATCACCGAAGGCGATAAAGGCGCCGCCGTCTGTTCCGGCGAGCTGGTTTGTTTTGAAAAACCCCTGCCCGTGGTGGGCGTTAATACCACCGGGGCCGGCGACGCTTTTGGCTCAAGCCTGGTTGGTGGACTCTTACTCTATGGCGGCGATCTAAAAAAAGCTTTACGGCTGGCCATGCTCAGAAGCAATTATGTTGTCAGGCTGGTGGGCGCGCAGGAGGGACTTTTGACTTTAGCGGCAGTCAAGCGGCTAAAATATAAAATATAATTTATGCACCGTGTACCTGTTGAAATTTCCGCCAGGCATTTGCATTTGTCCCAAAATGATTTGGAAACCCTTTTCGGCCCTGGTTACAAATTAAGCAAAATCAAAGATCTGTCTCAACCGGGGGAGTTTGCCGCCCGTGAGACCGTTCAATTAATCGGGCCTAAGGCCTCTTACGAGGCAGTCAGAGTGGTCGGCCCGGTCAGGCGCCAGACTCAAGTGGAAATTACGGCCACCGACGGCCGCTTTTTAGGCATCAAGGCGCCCGTTAAATTGTCTGGCAAACTCAAAGGCTCGGCCGGCGCCATTTTACAAGGCCCCAAAGGAAGAGTCGGCTTAAAAGAGGGAGTGATCGTTCCCAAGCGCCATTTGCATTTATCCACGGACCAGGCCAAGTCCCTTAGGCTTAAAAATAACCAAAAAGTCGCTTTAAAGCTGGCGGGCGAGCGGGCGGTGGTATTTAGCGAGGTGGTGGTCAGGGCGGGCGAGCATTACCGCCTGTCTTGTCATCTTGATACTGATGAGGCCAACGCGGCCGGACTTAAGTCTTGCGGTTACGGCGAACTGATCATTTAAGCCTTCAATCGCGTATTGCCTATCAAAGGGTATTAATGGCTCAACACCCGAACCTGATTTTTAATATAACCCAATCCTCAATGACCCAATCACCTAATCACCCAATTACCTTACCATGTCCTACATTCTTATTTTAAATTCCGGCAGTTCATCTTTAAAAGCCGAGGTTTTTGAGGCAAAAACTTTATCAAGGAAAATTTCTGCTAACCTTGAGCGGGTGGGCGCGGTTAGTTCTTTTTTGGTTTATGAGCAGAATTATAAAAAAATCAAAGTCAACTTCGGCTCAGGCATTAAAAATCACCAGCACGCCCTGAAAGAGCTGATTAAGATTTTACCCGATAATATTTATCGCCGGATTATTTTAGTCGGACATAGAATCGTGCACGGCGGCGAGGAATTCATGGAGCCGGTGATTTTAAGTCAAAAGATCATTAAAAAAATCAGCCGTTACAATAGTTTTGCCCCTTTGCACAATCCCGTTAATTTACAAACCGCCGCCGCCGCTCTGGCGGAGTTTCCCTTAGCCAGGCATGTTGGCGTTTTTGACACTCAATTTTTCAAGGATTTGGCCGAGCACGTTTACCTTTTTGCCATACCGGTAAAATATTACGCCGACCATGGCCTCAGAAAGTATGGCTTTCACGGCTTATCGCATGAAAATATGCTGAGACAGGCGCAGCAGACATTTGGGCGGAAAAATTTGAATTTGATCACCTGCCATATCGGCAACGGCGTCAGCATTTCAGCTATCAGGCACGGCCGGGCCTTTGATACTTCCATGGGCTTAACCCCTCTTTCCGGAGCGGCCATGGGCACGAGGTCCGGTGATCTTGATCCTTACATCACCCTTTATCTGTTAAAGGAATTAAAAATGAGCCCCGAACTGGTTTATCAGGAATTGAATTATAATTCCGGCCTTAAAGGGCTGTGCGGTGTTTCCGATTTTAGGGATATCCTGTTTTTAGCCGGCTTAAAGGTCCAAAACTACCAGGGCAATTTAAAGAGGACTAAGAAAAAAAAAGCTTTAGCCCTGCTGGCTTTGCATATTTATCTTTACAACATTCAGCGCTATGTGGCCTCTTACGCCGCCTTGCTTGGCAAAGTGGATGCCGTGGTTTTTAGCGGGGGCGTTGGCCAAAATCGCCCGGCCGTCCGCCAGTCTATAATAAACGCGGTGCATTTTTGCCATCAGCCTAAAATTTTAACCGTTAAGGCCAATGAGTCGCTGCTGATCGCGCAAAAGATTCATCAGTTTCGGCGGTCTAAGCCAGCCTTGGTCCGGGAGTCATAATTATTTTTTATATGGATTTAAAACAAGTTATCAGAGAGATACCAAACTGGCCGATCAACGGAGTCAATTTTAAGGACATTTCCACGCTGATTGAAGACGCGCAGGCTTTTAGGCTGACCATTGATCAGCTGGCTGAACCGTATCTGGAAAAGCCGGTTGACAAAGTTATCGGCATTGACGCCAGGGGATTTTTATTTTGTTCGGCCATGGCTTATAAGCTCGGAGTTGGCTGCGTTATGGTTAGAAAAAAAGGCAAACTGCCCCCGCCGACGGTCAGCCGGGATTATGCCCTGGAATACGGCAGTAGCACCATGGAAATTCGCCATGACAGCCTTAAGCCGGGCGATAACGTTATTCTGGTGGATGATTTGCTGGCAACCGGCGGGACCATGGCGGCCGCCGTTGACCTGGTCAAGCAAACGGGGGGCAGGATTATAGGCTTGAGCTTTATCGTTGAGCTGGCGTTTTTAAAGGGGCGCGCCAAGCTGTCCGGTTACCCGCTGTATTCCCTTGTCAGCTACGCCAGCGAGTAATGGCAATTTGGGATTAATGTTATAGAATTGGGGCATTAATTTTTATTTTTTATGAGCGCAAAACTACCTCAGGCGGAAATCGGCGTCATCGGCGGTTCAGGGTTTTATGAATTTATTGATAACGGAGAAAAGTTTGACGTGCCCACGGATTGGGGCAAGGCCAGCGATAACCTTACCGTCGGCGAAGTGGCGGGTAAAACGGTGGCGTTTTTATCGCGCCATGGCCAGCGGCATGATTATCCGCCGCATCAAGTTCCTTATCAGGCGAATATTGCCGCTTTTAAAAAGTTTGGCGTTAAATATCTCATCGCTGCTTCCAGCTGCGGTTCATTACAGCCAGAGATTAAGCCGGGAGATTTTGTTATTTGCGATCAATTTATTGACCGGACTAAAGGCAGAAAAGACACCTACTTTGACGGCCCCGAGGTGGCGCACATAGTCGGCGCCGAGCCGTATTGCCCGTCGCTCAGGCAAATAGCCATTGACGCCTGCCGTAAGCTGAAAATAATCTGCCATGAAAAGGGCACGGTCGTGGTGGTTAACGGTCCGAGGTTTTCCACCGGCGCCGAGAGCGCTTGGTTTACAAAAATGGGCTGGCAGGTTGTTAATATGACCCAATATCCAGAGGTGGTTTTGGCCAGGGAGCAAGATATTCATTACGTCAACATTTCCTTATCCACCGATTATGATGCGGGCCTGGTGGCCGAGGCGCAAGTGGCGCCGGTGAGCATTGAAGAAGTTTTAAAATTTTTTAAGAGCAATATTAAAAGAGTCAACGGCCTAATCAGGGAAATTATAAAAATACTGCCGCCTAAAAATTTAGTCTGCGACTGCCATCAGACTTCCGTCAAGTCTAAATTTTAGTTGTCATTATAATTAAAGTTTAGTATACTAATTTTATGTTTGCCAAAGCTAAAATCGCCTCAGTCTTCCCGGCAGTTTTAGTTTTTTTTATTTTGGCCGTGGCGCCGGCTCTGGCCGCGGATTATGATTTAGGCTTCTCGGCCGCCGACATATATTTTTCCAAAACCACTCTGATTGCCGGCGATCAGGTGAGAATTTACGCCAAGGTACATAACGTCGGCGGTTTGGACATAACCGGTTACGTCAGTTTTTTCAGCGGCATTAATTTGATCGGCACTTCGCAGGCCGTTTCGGTTTTACCCGGTTCAAGCGATGACGTTTTTGTGGATTTTACCGTGCCCCAAAGCTCGTTTAACGTTTTGGCCAAGATTCAGGGCACGCAGCCGGAAGACCAGAACGCGAGCAATAATGAAACGCAAAGCGCCTTAATCACGCCTGAGCACGATACCGACGGCGACGGCACGGTTGACAGTCAGGATCTTGATGACGATAATGACGGTTTGCCGGATAACCAGGAAAATGAAAACACCTGCCCTTACCTTTTAAAGGCTGACAGCGATAACGACGGCGTTGACGACAGTCATGATGCCTTTGCCTGCAATTTAGCGGAAACTTTGGACACCGACGGCGACGGCACCGGCAATAATGCCGATATTGATGATGACAACGATGGCTGGTCCGATGTGCAGGAGCAGTCCCACGGCACTGATCCCTTAAGAGCTGATACCGACGGCGACGGCGTTAATGATGCGCAGGACGTTTACCCTTTGGATGCGACTAAAAGCCGCGAAGAAAGAAATATTTTTCAGCCGCCGCCCGTTGAAAATAATACTCCCGTGACCGAGCCGGCGGTTAATCCTCAAACCGAGCAGCCGTCCGCCGACGTTCAGGCTCTAACCGAGGAACTGAAAAATATTATTGAGTCGCCCATCGCTCTTGAGCCCGAGGCGGAGGTTGAATCGGAACAGGCGGTGGTCAGCGCCTCAGCCGGCTCAGCTCCCGCTTTTTTCCGTTTGCATAATTGGCTGTTGTGGCTGATTGTTGGAATTATTTTGGTCTGTTTAAGCATTGTCATTATTCTTTTTAAAGATAAAATTTTTGCTTCAGCCACGGCGCCCGTATCCAAGCTACCGTTGAGACTGGCAGAAAAATCAAAGCCGCAGTTGGTCAGTCAGCCTCAGAATTTTTCCAGCCAGACAATTTTGGAAACAAAACCGGTCCGGCCGTCCAGCCATGTGATTGATTTGAAGAAGATGAAAAAGCAATGAAGCAATAAATCCCCGGCCCGACTCCCTGCCCGCTCCTCAAGTCTTACGCCTTGGAACCAAAGACCGGGCTTTCATCTCAAGCTCAAATCTGGAAAGGCGGGGCGCAAGCGGAGCGAGCGGGGCGCGGCAAGAAAACAATAAATCAAGAAATCATGTAGCCTAAAGCACGCCCGCCCGCTACAACGACAAGACGGGCAGGTAGCGCGTCATAAATCCTAAATTCAAAATACTAAATCCTAAACAAATCCTATATTTACCAATTTACAACTTAACACTTAACTTTCTTTCTTCTTAAATTCATTATTCTTAATTTTAAATTCTTCATTCTTCATTCTTTATTCAATACGTAACTCTTAACTAATCACTGGTAACTCTTGACACTTAACCCATACTCGCATGGCGAGGATTTAATTTTTAATTTAATTTTTAATTTGTCAAAGATTTAATAAAAGTGTAAGATTGTGTGGTATGAAACAGTGGTTTGTCAAGCCTAAAATTAGTGAGGAATTGATCAATAAATTTCCGGAGATTAATCCGGTTATTTTACAATTACTGGCACAACGCGACCTAAACACTCAAGCCGGGATTGATGAATTTTTGTTTCCTGATTATTCTCAGGACATCCACGACCCCTATCTTTTTACTCACATGGCAACGGCGGTGGCTAGGATTTATCTGGCCTTAGCGCGTCGGGAAAGAGCGGTGATTTATGGCGACTATGATGCTGACGGCGTTTGCGGCTCGGCAATTTTAGCCAAAACCTTTAAAAAAATCGGTCTGGATTTTGAGGTCTATTTGCCCAGCCGCGAGCTGGAAGGCTACGGTCTTAACCAAAAAGCCATTAATGAGCTGGCCTTAGGCGGAGCTAAGCTTATTGTGACTGTTGATTGCGGCATCAGCAATACGGCGGAAGTGGCTCTGGCCAATTCACTGGGCCTGGACGTCATTATCACCGATCACCATCACGTGTCAAAAGAAGAGCCGGCGGCGGTGGCCATTATTCATCCCGGCTGGGATAAGGCGTATCCTTTTAACAATTTGGCTGGCGGCGGCGCGGCTTTTAAGTTCGCTCAGGCGATTATCAAATCTCCCCAGTCAAAACTCAGCCCGGAAGAGCAGGAGATTTTTGAAAAATGGCTACTGGATTTGGTGGCTATCAGTACGGTGGCCGATATGGTGCCTTTAATCGGGGAAAACCGGACTTTGGTCAAACACGGCCTAATCGTTTTATCCAAAACTAAAAACATCGGTTTGCAAAAATTAATTGAGAAATT
>LCKE01000023.1:12407-26433 GCA_001001205.1 Parcubacteria group bacterium GW2011_GWF2_45_11
TTAACGCCGCCGGCCGAATGGAGCATGCCAATGCCGCCTATAAGCTTTTAACCACGGAAAATATTGAAGAGGCGATCACCATCGCCCACAGTTTAAACAAAAGCAATCAGGAGCGCCAGGTTTTAACCGAAAGATTAATTAACGAATCCATCGCCCAGTTGGGTGAAATTGACGAGCGTCTGCCGGTTCTGTTCGTTCAGGGCCAAGATTGGCCGATCGGGATTATCGGCTTGGTGGCTTCCAAACTGACCAATAAGTTTGCCCGGCCGGCCCTTGTTTTAAGCGGCGGCGCCGACGAGTTAATTTAATTGAAGCTTTAGATGAGTTCAAATCATACCTGGTGCGTTACGGCGGCCATAGCGCCGCCGCCGGGTTTACGATTAAAGCGGCTGAGTTTTTTGAGTTTAAAGAAAAATTTATCGGTTTCGCTCAAAATAAGTTAGCCGGCGTCCAGTTTTTGCCCAGGATTTATGTTGACGCCGAAGTCAAATTGGAACAAATCAATTGGCGTTTGGTGGAAGCTTTGGCGGATTTTGAACCTTTTGGCCAGGGTAATCATAAGCCGAAGTTTTTAATCAGCGGTTTGACTTTGATGTCGGTGGAAACTGTCGGCCTGGAGAGTAAGCATTTGCGCCTGATGGTGCAAGAGGGGAGTTTACAGCGCAAGGTGATTTGTTTCGGTTTTGGCGAAGCGAATGATTTATTAGCGCCCGGCGGTAAGGTGGATCTTGTTTGCGAGGCGGGCGTCAATGAATGGAACGGCAAAAAGGAGCTTCAGCTGTCATTGGTGGATTACCGCAAGATTGTTTAGACTTTTTGTTCTTAAGAGTTTAGTTTTTAATTATTCATGGTTAAACAGCAAAAAATAAAAATTTACTCCGACGGTGGCGCCAGGGGTAATCCCGGACCGGCCGCCTGCGGTAGCGTTTTAAAAACTTTAGCCGGCCGTGTCATCGGCCAGCACCGCCGATATCTGGGCGAAACTACCAATAATCAGGCGGAATACGGCGGTGTTTTGTTGGGCCTAGAAGAAGCCGTCAAGATCGGCGTTGAGGAAATTGATTTTTATTTGGACAGCGAATTGGTGGTCAAACAGCTGAATCGTGAATATAAAGTAAAAGATTCCGGTTTGCAGAGTTTATTCCTCAAAATCTGGAAGATTTCGCTAAAGTTCAAAAAAATTACTTACCGCCATATTCCCCGGGAGCAAAACCGGGTGGCTGACCGCTTGGTCAACGAAGAATTAGATAAACAGGTGTTGGGTCAGCGCTGAACGCCTGAGACAGCTTCATTTTTTGACAAACCAGCAGTAAAATTGTTATAATTATCAAATTATGGAGTCAAATTGGGGCGTCATCGGCCATCAAAATATTATAAAATATTTGGAGAATTGTATTGCCAGAAATAGGTTAGTTCATACCTATCTTTTTTATGGCATCAGGCATTTGGGCAAAACTACCGTCGCCATAAAGTTCGCCGACAGGCTTTTAAATCAGCCGGGCGCGTCCAAGACCGATCTCTTTGAACTAAAGTTGACTGAGGGCAAAAAAGATATCAGCATAGAACAAATCAGGGATTGGCAGCATTGGCTGAGCCTAAAATCTTTCGGCCATGGCTACAAGGTAGGCATCGTTCATCAGGTGGAACGACTTAACCACAATTCGGCGACCGCACTTTTAAAAACCATTGAAGAGCCGGCGGCCCGCACTATTATCATCCTAATTACTTCCGCGCACGATTCGTTGTTGCCGACCATTACTTCCCGGAGCCAAAAAATTCATTTTTTGCCGGTGGCCACGAAAACCATCCAGCAGTTTGTGGCGGGCCGCCTGGCTGACCAGAGGCAAGCGCAAACTATCAGCCAGTTTTCTTTTGGCCGGCCGGGGGTAGCCAGAAAGTTTTTGGATGACGGCGAATATTACGCCGCTTATCTAGGTTTGCATCAAAAAGTGGAAAGCCTGTGGCAGCAGAGCCTGGCGGAGAGATTTATTTTTTTGGAAAATTTTCTGGTTGGCAAAAGCCATCAGTCCAATTTGACTTTGCTCAAGCAATTTTTGCAGCATTTTGAAATCATTTTTCGCCAAAAAATGTTGAGCGGACAGGGCAGTTGGCAGCTGCTCCAGCTGGCGGATTTGTCGGCTCAAACCAGGTCCATTTTACATAGCAACATCCAGCCCAGGCTGGCTTTAGAAAATTTATTAATACACCTATGAAGAAATTTTTTATACTGCTGCTTTTTTTGACGCTACCCCTGTTGCTCGGCGGCTGTTTTATCAGTATTAAGACGTCGGGCTCGACCGACGGCGGTGTTTTTAAAACTTTTAATAAGGGGGAGGATTGGGAACAGCGGAGCTTAGTCTACCGTTTGGGTGATTTGGTGGAAAATTTTAATGACGTTGACGTTACAGTGATGCTGATGGACCCGCAGGACAGCCAGGCACTCTATCTAGGCACCGTTGATCAGGGTCTTTATTATACCTTTAACGGCGCTACGGGCTGGCATCAGACTTTGGAAGGTAACGGCAAAATTAACGCCATTGCCGTTAGTCCCAAAGAAACTTGCATTGTTTACGCCGCTATCGGCAATCGGGTTTATAAAACCAGCGACTGCAACCGCCACTGGCAGTATAAGCTGATTGAAACCCGTTCTGACCCTAACAATATTATTAACTCTTTGGCCGTTGATCCGTTTTATACCAACCGTGTTTATGCCGGCACTTCGGGCAACGGCTTATTCATCAGCGACGATGCCGGGTATTCTTGGCGCGCAGTTAATTATTTTAACGATCAGGTGGTTAAAATTTTGATTAACCCTAATAATAGCGCCATTATTTACGCGGCCACGGCCGGGCAGGGCATTTATCGGACAGCTAACGGGGGCGCGGATTGGCAGATGATTTTAAGTCGGGAGTTACAGGAGCAATATGGTAATTTATTGGCTTACCGCGATCTTATTTTGGATCCCACCAAAGATGACGGGTTATTGTACGCTTCCCAGTATGGCCTGCTCAGGACGGCGGACGGCGGCAACAGTTGGACGGCGCTTAAACTCCTGACCCCGCCCAGCACCACTTATATTTATTCTCTGGCCATCAATCCCTTAAACGAGCAGGAGATATTTTACGGCATTGCCAACGCCTTATATCGGACAGAGGATGGCGGTGCCAACTGGATTACCAGGAACTTGCCGACGGCCAGGGCGGCCAGATTTTTGCTGATTGATCCCGATAATCCCCATACGGTATATTTGGGCGCCAAGCGGGTTAAGTAATCATTAATTTTTTAAAAAAATGAGCGAATTTATTGATAGCTTTAAATCAGAATTTGTCAAAATCATTGATCATTATAAGCGACGCCCGCCGTTTTGGAAAATTTAACTGTCAACGCCTACGAAACCCCGACGCCCTTGATGCAACTCGCCAGCATTCAGTCGCCTGAACCCAAGAGTCTGGTGGTTCAGCCTTGGGATAAAAATTTGGTTAAACAAATAGCCAAGGCCATTACTGACGCCGATTTGGGCGTGGGCGTTTCGGCAGAAGATCAGCTGGTGCGAGTCAATTTTCCGCCCATGACCGAAGAAACCCGCAAAGAGGTGACCAAAAAGCTGCATCAAAAAATGGAGGAAGCCAGAGTCGGCGTCAGAAGCCAGCGCGAGAAGATTAAGGAGGAAATTATCAGGCAGGAACGTGATAAAGTCATGACGGAGGACGAACGGTACAAGCGCCTGGAAGAACTGGATAAATTGGTTAAAGATTACAATGAGCTGATTAAGGATTTAGGCGATAAGAAGGAAGCGGCGATTATGACAGTTTAGGGATGGAGAAGAATGGAAGAATAAAGAATAATGAATGAAAAATTATGATAAGCGTGAATGGCTGAATAGGTGTCTGGGTGATGATTTAAGGGTTAAGAGTTACCCGCCCGACTCGTTGTTGTAAAGGGCGGGAACGCTCCAGGCTACATGATACACACTACACGTTAATTGATAGCTAATAATTAAATTGTCTTCCAAAAGTCCGCGGTTAGCCTGGCGGCGATTTTATCTCTTAATAATATTTTATGTTAATTTCTATTATTTCCTTTATCATAATCTTAGGCTTGCTCATATTTGTTCATGAGTTAGGCCATTTTATTTCGGCAAAAAAATCCGGGGTGCAGGTGGAAGAATTCGGCTTTGGTTTTCCGCCGCGGCTGTTTGGGAAAAAGGGCAAGGACGGGGTTGTTTATTCTTTGAACTGGATTCCTTTGGGCGGCTTTGTTAAGATCAAAGGCCAGGACGGGGAGGCTAAGGATGATCATGACAGTTTTGCCAGCAAGTCTTTTGGCGTCAGGTCCTTGATTTTAAGCGCCGGGGTTTTGATGAACGTTTTCTTGGCTTTTGTCATTTTTTCTTTTGGTTTTATGTTCGGCATGCCCGCGGCCATTGATGATCAGCCATTGAACGGTGCGGTGGTCAGGGAGATGAAGGTGCAAATTTCGGAGGTGGCGGAAAATTCCCCGGCGGCCGAGCAGGGCCTTATGACCGGTGATCACATAGTGAGAGTTGATGGCTTAGCGGTGGGCTCAACTGGCCAGCTGTCCGCATATATCGGCAATTTGCAAAGCGATCAGGTCAGTCTGACCATCAGGGCCGACGGCGAGGAACGCCAGGTGGTTTTAACGCCCAGGATCATGGAAGGTTTTTCCGAACATAAAGTTATCGGCGTGACTTTGATTAAAACCGGCATAGTCCGTTACAATTTTTTTAATAGCTGGTATATGGGCGCTTTAACCACCTGGAATCTGTTGGTCGCCATTGTTTTGGCTTTCTACGGTTTGTTCAGGGATTTGTTCAGCGGCTTAGGTTTATCAATGGAGGTTTCCGGGCCGGTGGGTGTGGCGGTGATGGCCGGCCGCGTGGCTGATTTGGGCTGGAGCTATGTGTTGCAGTTTACCGCCCTTTTGTCAGTCAATTTGGCGGTTCTGAACTTTTTGCCTTTTCCGGCTTTGGACGGCGGACGTTTCCTCTTTTTGGTGATAGAAAAAATTAGACGCCGGCCAAATAATCAAAAGATTGAAGGGGCCATTCATAATTTGGGTTTTGCCTTGTTAATGGTTTTGGTGGTTTTTATCACCTACCGTGACGTTCTCAGGTACGGTGGCGGCTTATTGGATAAGCTTAAGTCATTCTTTTAATAAATGGCGGCGAAGTTAATTTAATAAATTTCATGCGTTTTCACATTAACCGGGATAAGCTGATCTCCAATTTGAGAGATTTATTAAGACGTTGCGGTTATTTCGGCATTGAGGATAAAAGGAGCGGCCGGTTAAGTTATGTCAGGCGTCTTTCCAAAATCCAGCATTATCCCAGATTTCATTTGTATATTGAGGAACAGAGTGATCGGCTTATTTTTAATCTGCATCTTGATCAAAAGCAGGTCAGTTATCAGGGCCAAAAGGCGCACAGCGGAGACTATGACGAGCCGGCGGTCCAGGCGGAGGCCGCCAGAATTCAGTCATTGATTTAAAATTAAAAATTTCCCATTCAAAATTTATGAGACAATCGCAACTGTTCGGTAAAACTGTTAGGGAGGCACCTAAGGATGAAATTTCTCAGAATGCCATCCTCTTATCCCGGGCCGGCTATATTGATAAATTGATGGCCGGCGTTTACAGTTATCTGCCTTTAGGGCTTAAAGTTTTGAGTAAAATTAAAAATATCGTCCGGTCAGAGATGGACGCCATCGGCGGCCAGGAAATTTTAATGCCGGCCTTGCATCCTCGGGAGGTCTGGGACGAAACCAAACGCTGGGAATCTTTAAAGGAGATTATGTTTCAGTTTAAAGGGCGCGGCGGAAAAGATCTGGGCTTGGGGGCGACCCATGAGGAGATTGTGGTGGATATCGCCCGCAAACGGATAAGCTCTTACCGTGATTTGCCGGTATATCTTTATCAAATTCAGGATAAATTCCGGAACGAGCCCCGGGCCAAATCAGGTTTGCTCAGGGGCCGGGAATTCAGTATGAAAGATTTGTATAGTTTTAACCAGAACCAGCATGACCTGGAGGTTTTTTACTCGCAGGCGACTCAGGCCTATGGGAAAATATTCGCCCGTTGCGGCTTGCAGGCGATTGTTACGGAAGCTTCCGGCGGCGCCTTTACCAGCGATTATTCCCACGAATTTCAGGTGGCCACGCCTTACGGCGAAGACGAGATCGTTGTTTGCCCGGCCGGAGATTTTGTCCAAAATACGGAAATTTGCCAGCTCAAAACCGGCGATCGCTGCCCGCATTGCGGTCAGGCGGTTAAGCTGGTCCAATCCATTGAGGTCGGCAATATATTTAAACTGGGGGCTAAATATTCCCAGGATATGGGTTTGACCTTTGCCGATGAGAATGGTAAGAAACAAGAGGTGATTATGGGCTGTTATGGCATCGGCCCGTCTCGGGTCATGGGTGCGGTGGTGGAAGTTTATCACGATGATAAGGGAATTATTTGGCCGGCAAGCTTAGCACCCTACCAGGCGCATTTATTGCTGTTAGATCAGCAAAAGTCGGCTTTGACCGATCAAGTTTATCAGGAGTTGACGCAAGCCGGCTGTGAGGTATTATATGATGACCGCCAGGAGTCGGCCGGGATCAAGCTTAATGACGCCGATTTAATTGGCCTGCCCGTCAAGCTGATTATCGGCGCTAAAACCGGCGAGCATGAGCTGGAATATCAATTGCGAGATAACAGCGATCAGGGCAAGCTTAAGTTTGATCGCGTGGCTGATTTTTTGAACCAGCTTTATAAAAAATAACGCTTATCCGAATGTTTAATAAGATTTTAGGAAAATTTTCCGCTGATATGGGCATTGACCTGGGTACGGCCAATACCCGGGTTTACGTTAAAGACAAAGGCTTTATTATTAATGAGCCTTCGGTGGTCGCCATCAATAATCGCAATGATCAGATTATCGCCATTGGCGAAGAGGCCAATAAAATGGTGGGTAAAACCCCGGGTCACATTACCATTTCCAAACCCTTGGTTAACGGGGTGATTTCTGATTTTGAGGTGACGGAAAAAATGATTAAGCATTTCATCAACAAAGTTCATAAGGAACATTTCAGTCTTTTGCCGCGGCCGAGAGTGGTAGTGGGCATCCCTTTGGACGTGACCGAAGTGGAAAGAAAGGCGGTAGAGGACGCCTGCAAATCGGGTGGCGCCCGCGAGGTTTATTTGGTTGAACAGCCCATTGCCGCGGCCATCGGCGCCCGGTTGCCCATTCAGGAAGCCAGCGGTACGCTTATCGTGGAAACCGGCGCGGGTACTACGGAAATCGCCGTTATTTCTTTAGGCGGGGTGGTGACTTTTACTACGCTACCGATTGCTGGCAATGAGTTAAATGAAAATATCATTCATTATGCCAGGGAAAATTTCAGCCTGCTCTTGGGGGAAAAGTCGGCTGAAAATCTGAAGATAAAAATCGCCACGGTCGCCAGTGACTTTGAGAAGGAAGAAACCACCATGCGCGGACGTGATTTAATGACCGGCTTGCCTAAGGAATACACCATTAGCAACCAGCAGATCAGAGAGGCGATTATCCGTTCGGTCCGGCAGATCGTTGAAGCCATCAGAAACACCATTGAGAAAACCCCGCCCGAACTGGTGGTGGATATTTACGAACGTGGCATTCTGCTTTCCGGCGGGACGGCCTTGCTTAAAGGTCTGGATAAAATTATTGGCGCCGAAATAAAAATCCCCATTCATGTGATTGATGATCCCTTGACTTCGGTGGTCAGGGGCACGGGTATAATTTTGGAAGACCTGGATAATTTAAAAGACGTTCTTTTGCCGGCGACTTCAGATTAATCAAATATAAATAAAATGGACAAGTACACCAAAAAACCGTTAAGGTTAGCGTTGGCAGCCATCATTGCGCTGATTTTTTTTCATTATCTGGGAGTTTTAGGTTTGTTGGAGCAAGGTTTGATGAAAATATTTTTACCGGCACAAAAAAGTTTTTACCGTTTCGGTCAAAGTCTCGGTCAGATTTCCCAGCTTGAGGCAATCATAAAAGAAAACTCCAAGTTACAGGAGGAAATCGCCAAGTTAAGCATTGATTACGTCAAGCTGGCCAGTTTGGAGGCAGAAAATAAGTATCTGCGCTCCGAACTGGATTATTTGAATGCCCATGACTATAGCTATCAAATGGCCAATATCGTCAGCCGTTTGCCTTTTAATGATCAGGTGATTATGTTGGATAAGGGCCGGACTGAGGGCTTGGTTGAGGGTTTAGCCGTCACTTTAAATCAAGGCATTATTGTTGGCAAAGTTTTAAAGGTCGAAGAGAATCAGGCTTATGTGGCGCTTTTGACCGACGCACAAAGTAGCTTGGCCGTTAGTTTTGGCAGCCAAAGCGGTACGGCCGGCTTGGTTGAGGGGCGGGCCGGGCTGAATTTGGTCATGGATTATATTCCGCAAAATCAGGACATTGCTCCCAATGAGGCGGTGGTGACTTCCGGCCTGGAGGAGCTAATTCCACAGGGCTTGTTGGTCGGGTGGGTGGGCGAGGTTAACAGCCAAGTCGGCCAAATTTTTAAGCAGGCCAAAATCATCCCGCCGTTTAATTACCAAAATTTACAGACCGTTACGGTAGTTTTTAAAAATTAAGATGACTTTAAAGAATATTTTAATCGCGCTTACCTGGCTATTTTTGTTTCTGTTGCAGGTCAGTTTTATGGCCGGCACCGGCGATTTGTGGTCCGCCATAAATTTATTGGTCATAGCGGTTATCGGGCTGGGCTATTTGGGATCGCGTTGGTCCTTGGCCGCCGTAGAAGCGGGGGCTCTGCTGGATATGCAACAGGGTCTCTGGGGGGTGAATCTCATTTCTTTCTTTTTGCTCGCTCACTTTGTCTACTTTTTCAAGAAAAAAATCATCACCTCGGATAAACTGGGTTATTTTATAATCTTAGCGGCGGTGGCTTTGTTATACTGGGCGTTCTGGCAGGTTTTTTTGACCTGGATTTTTACCGGCCTAAACTCTAATTGGCATTTGGCCGGTCAGTCAGCGGTCATGGCGCTCTTTACGCCCAGGGATGTTTTTCAGTTTATTTTAATTAATTTTTTCCTGTCGATGATTTTTCATTTTATTTTTAAGAGAAGGTTTTCATTAAATTTTAGGTATGAGAAGACAAGCTGATCCTTTTATCATTCCCAATCAGTCCGGCGTCAGGCAAGATAATGCGCTGCCTCATTTTAGTTATAACAGTTATCAGGGTGACAGTTATTTTGAAACCAAGCTTTCCGCCATGTGGCTGGGCAAGGCGATCTCCCTTTACAAAATATATTTTATTTTGGCCGTTATTTTTTTTCTTTTTCTAATTCTTTTTTCCAGATTGATTTATCTGCAGATTATGCAGGGCGATAATTATTACGGCATTGCCGAAGGCAACCGTTTGCGCACGGAATTTTTACCGACTGACCGTGGCATTTTTTTTGATCGCTGGCATACGCCCTTGGTGGAAAACGTGGCAGCCTTTTCCGTTTATTTTTTGCCTTATAAGTTTTCCGGCTTAGCCGCGGATACGGAAAAATTGGCCGAGATTTTTGCGGAGTTAGGCATAAACGCTCAAGCGCCGCCTTTTCTGTCAGTGGCTGATTTGTTGTCCAGCCAGAGCCCGGAGCCGGTTTTAGTCAAGGAACATCTGAGTTACGAAGAGGCCCTGGCGTCCATGATCGTTTCGCGGCAGTTCGGCAGTCTGGAGGTGGTTATTGATCCCTACCGCCATTATTTGGGAGGTGATTATAATGCCCACCTTTTAGGCTATACCAGCAGGATTTCCGATCAGGATAAAGATAAGTATTTGCAAAAAGGTTATCAGCTTTTTGAACGCATCGGCCGCGCCGGTTTAGAGCAATATTATGAAGAGGAGCTTAGAGGCCAGCCGGGCAGCCGCCGGATTGAGGTAGATAATTTGGGGCAAGAGCATAAAATCATTGACGAGCAAAATTCGCAGCCGGGTAAAAATTTAATTTTATCCATTGATAACGGCCTGCAGGAATTTATTTATCAAACGATTAAAAAATACCAACCCTGGCAGGCCGTCGCCGTTGTAGCTTTGGATCCTAACTCGGGTAAAGTCAGGGCTTTGGTCAGCTCACCCTCCTTTGACAATAACGCTTTTAGCCAGTCATTGTCGGTCGAGAATTACCAGTCGGTGATTGATGATCCCTTAAAGCCTCTGTTTAACCGGGCCATTGCCGGCGAATATCCCTCCGGCTCAACCATTAAATTAATTGTCGGAGCCGCCGCTTTGGCCGAAGGGTTGGTGAACCGCTCAACGACCGTTTACAGTAGCGGTGGCGTCTGGTACGATAAATGGTTTTTTCCCGACTGGAAAGCCGGCGGACACGGCTTAACCGACATCAATAAAGCCATTGCCGAATCGGTCAACACCTTTTTTTATTATTTAGCCTTAGCTGAATTCAACGGTCATTATGGTTTGGGTTTGGACAAAATTTTAAAATATTTCAGCCTGGCCGGCCTGAGTAGCCGCTTGGGCATTGATTTGACAGGGGAAAGCCCGGGCTTTTTGCCTTCAGTCGCCTGGAAAGAAAAAACCAAAGGCGAGGTTTGGTATCCCGGCGACACCTTGCATCTGGTAATCGGCCAGGGGGATCTTTTGGTTACGCCCCTGCAGGTGGCTGATTATACGGCTATGGTGGCTAACCGCGGGACACTGTATCAGCCCGAGTTAGTGGAAGAAATAATTGATCCGCTGACCAACCAAGTTCAGGCTGTTGAACCTAAAATAATCAGACGCCGTGTTTTTCCCAGGGAAAGTCTGGATATCATCGCGGAAGGCATGAGATCAACCGTCGTCTGGGGTAGCGCCCGGAGCTTAGGCGCCAATCCCTTGGGCATTGCCGGAAAAACTGGCACGGCGGAGGTAGGTGGCAATCAAGAGCCTCACGCCTGGTTTACCAGTTTTGCCCCCTATCAGAACCCCGATCTTGTTTTAACGGTTTTAATAGAACACGGAACCACTTCGGACAACGCCGTTTTATTGGCCCGTGAAATCTGGCAATGGTATAATGAAAATCGCAAGTAATTTTTTGTGAATTAATAATTAATATTTGAAAATTATGACAGACATACCTGTTTTAACGGAAGACGGAAAACAAAAGCTGTTGGAGGAGCTTAAATACCTCAAGGAGGTTAAGAGGTTAGAAATTAAAAAAAGAATTGAACTGGCCAAAGAACACGGGGACTTGAGTGAAAATGCCGAATATCAGGAGGCCAGGGAAGAGCAATCATTTACCGAAGGCCGCATCATTGAGATTGAAACCATTTTAAAGAGTGCGGTTAAGGCCAGTGACTCCGGGATTTCCGGTATTACCGTCGGTTCCAAAGTTACGGCCACGGCGGCCGGCCAGGAAATCGAATATACCATCGTCGGTTCGCATGAAAGCGATCCGCTGGCCGGGCTGATCAGCTGCGACTCCCCGCTGGGTCAGGCTTTACTCGGTCATCAGGCGGGCGATAATATTGAAGTGATCTTGCCTAAGGGCCCGGTGACTTACACTATTAAAAAGGTTGAATGATTTTCGCGCCGTAACTGGTTGGCAGTCCTGCCTTTTTATGATAGGATAAGCCTGGTTAAATCGTGCGGTGTTAGCCGCTATAACTGCTATGTTTAATAAGAAAATCGGCATTGATTTAGGCACAACTAACACTTTGGTCCATGTGCCCAAAAGAGGCATTATCATTAATGAGCCTTCGGTGGTGGCTATTTCTTTATTGGATAAAAAGGTTTTGGCCGTGGGCGAGGAAGCCAAAGAAATGCTGGGCCGAACTCCGGATACGATTATCGCCCAGCGTCCTTTGCGCGACGGCGTGATCGCTGATTATAAAACCACCGAAAGCATGCTGCGCTATTTTATCAATAAGGCCGTTTCCGGCGTAAGATTTTTTCGTCCGGAAGTGATGATCGCTGTTCCCGCCGGCATCACGTCTACGGAGAGACGCGCGGTGATTGACGCTACCATGGCGGCTGGGGCCAAAGCGGCTTATATTATCAAAGAACCCATCGCCGCCGCCATTGGTGCCGATATTCCTATCGGGTCGGCTTCCGGGCATATGGTTGTTGATATCGGCGGTGGCACTTCCGAGATCGCCGTTATTTCGTTGGGCGGCATCGTGGCTAACACCTCTATCAGGATCGGCGGCAATAAATTCGATACCTCCATTGCCGAATTTATCAGAAAAAAATACGGTTTAGCCATCGGTGAAAGAACCTCCGAAGATATTAAAATAAAAATCGGCTCAGCCATGTATCTGGATGACGTGGAAAAATTAAAGATGAAAATCAGGGGGCGTGATATGATTTCGGGCTTGCCCAGGACGATTGAAGTCAATTCCGACGACGTGACCGAGGCCTTGCAGAATGAGTTGCAGGGGATTATCGCCGCCGTTAAATCGGTTTTGTTTAAAACGCCGCCCGAGCTTTCCGCTGACGTTATGGATAAGGGCATGGTGTTAACCGGCGGCAGTTCACTTTTAAGGAATATCGCCAATCTGCTTTCTCAAACAACTGGCGTGCCCGCTTATGTGGCTGACGATGCTTTGCTCTGCGTGGCCAAGGGCACTGGCGTGGCTTTGGATAATTTGGAATCATATAAGAGAAGCATTTTATCAACTAAGTAGCTCATATGCTAATCGGCTTGGACGCATCGCGGGCCAACAGGCTCCGCCGTAGCGGGGTTGAATGGTATTCTTACCACTTGATATGTAATTTATACAGAATTGATTTTAGAAATCAATATTTTTTATATACGGAAAAGGAACTGGCGGGTGAATTGGCTCCCTTGAGATCCAATTTTAGAAGCCGGGTGATTCACTGGCCGTTGGGCAGGCTGTGGACCTTAGGCGGCTTATCTTTGGAAATGCTGAGATTCAAGCCCGATCTTTTATTTGTCCCGTCACATACTCTGCCGTTTATCGGCGGCAAAAAGAATGTTATTACCTGGCACGACGTCGGCTATGAAGTTTATCCCGAAACTTACACCAAGTGGGAGCTGACTTCATTAAAACGCGGGGCTAAAAGGGCGGCCAAGATAGCTGACGCTATTATAACCATTTCGGAGTATACCAAACAGGAAATGTTGCGCTATTATAACGTGGAAGCCGATAAGGTAAAGGTCATTTATATGGGTTGCAATCATGAGCGCTGGCACCGCCAATCCCCCGAAGCGGTCAATGATTTTTTAACCAAGCATAATTTCAGTCTGCCTTATTTTATTTATCTTGGCCGACTGGCTTTGAGGAAAAACATTATCGGCTTAATCCGCAGTTATAACTGTTTCAGAAAAAAGTATAACCAGCCTCACAATTTATTTTTGGTTGGACCAAGCTCCACTTTGCAGGAGGAGATTAACGAGGAAATACAGAATTCCCCTTTTAAAAAAGAGATTAAAAGGCTGGGCTGGCTGCCAACCGAGGATTTGCCCAGTTTGCTCAACGGCGCTAGGGCCATTGTTTTACCTTCCTTTTGTGAAGGTTTTGGCCTACCTACCATTGAGGCCATGGCTTGCGGTTGTCCGGTGATTGCCAGCACTTCGGGCTCACTGCCCGAAATAGTTCAGGACGCCGGTCTTTTGGTTGACGCTCATGACTACGAAGGTTTTGCCAATCAGATGGTTAAAGTTATTGATGATCAGGATTTGCGCCGCCGTTTAATCGAAAAAGGCCTTAAACGCTCGCAAGATTTTAGCTGGGAAAAATGCGCCCGGCAAACTTTGGAAGTTTTAGAATCAGTTTAACTGTTTTGAGGCAAATACAATATTTTATACGCAAGCAAACGGTTATTTTTTTTTAAAAAAAATCATGGGCGGTGGTGTCCAGCAGATGAAGAAAGCGCTTACGCCTGAAATGTTGAATCATCAGTTATGAATCATCAGTTACGGTATAGATAATAATAAACGGTTACTGTAACTATGAGTGGATAGATAATAATTTGGTTACCGTGGCTTAGGGTTAATTGCCAGCACATGTTCGTTG
>LCKE01000024.1 GCA_001001205.1 Parcubacteria group bacterium GW2011_GWF2_45_11
AGAAATTGCTTTTACCGCCAAATCACCTGTCGCAGTTGCATTTTGTATTGAAGTCCCAACAGCATAAAGATTGTTTTCAATAAAATAAATAATTGGGAGTTTCCATATCCCTGCCAAATTCAATGCTTCGTGAAAAGCGCCCTGATTGACCGCTCCATCGCCAAGAAATGAGACTATGAGTTCATTGTTTTTGTTATACTTTGCGGAAAATGCCGCCCCTGTCGCCAGAGGAACGCCGCCTGCCACAATCGCATTGGTGCCAATTACACCAATCTTTTCATTTCGCAGGTGCATCGAGCCGCCGCGTCCGCCGCAACAGCCTATCGAAAGCCCCATAATTTCACCCATCAGATTAGTTATCTCGGTCTGAAGAGAGCTGTCCATATCTTTGAACGCATTGAATCCTTTGTTTGCGTAATACCCAACAGCCTTTGAAAGATAATGATGGTGAGCGCGATGCGTGGAGGATATTTTATCCGATGCGGCTAATGCCGACATCGCTCCTGCAGCGCAGGCTTCGTGGCCAATGCTGGTATGTACCGGCCCGTGGACACAGCCATCTGCATGCAATTTTAATAACGCCTGTTCAAATTCTCTTATGAGAAATATCTCAAATGCGATATTAGCCAACTTTTCAGGCGACGTTTTTTGGTAGTCACTGTCATCTGTTATGATTTTGGTAATATCAAAATCATTTTGTAATTTAATCGTCTTCATTTTTCCGCTTATCTATATTTAATATACGCTACTTTATGTTCTGTAAAAAATTCAACGCCGGTATGTCCTGCTTCCGGAATTCCGCAGCCGGACAGCTTTACGCCGCCAAAACTCAACTGCGCTTCTTTAACTGCCGTAGGGATATTAACATGGGTCAAGCCAACATCAGTTCTCTCTACAAAGGTCAATGCTTTTTGAAGGTCATTTGTGTAGATTGACGAAGATAAACCGAATTTAACATTATTGGCTATCTTTACGGCATCTTCAAAATCTTTCGCCTTTATTATTGAAAGCACCGGACCGAATATCTCTTCCTGCGCAATAAACATATCAGGCGTTACTTCTGTAAAAATCGTCGGCTCTATAAAACAGCCATCAGTCAAATCTTTGGTCTTTATCTGATTGCCGCCAATGATTAATTTAGCGCCTTCAGCTTTGCCTTTTTCTATCCCACCAAGAATTCCTTCAAGCTGCGATTTGCCGCAAACAGGCCCCATCGTCGTTGAAGAATCTGTTCCTTTGCCGACTTTGATTTTTTTGACTTTTTCCAGGAGCAGTTTAACAAAATCGTCATGTAATTTTTCTTCTACAACAACTCGGCTGGTTGAAGTACACCATTGTCCCGCGCAAGCATAGGCTGCAAGAGCTGCGGAACTCGCCGCCGCCTGTAAGTCCGCATCAGCCAGTACGACCAGCGGATTCTTGCCGCCCATCTCAAGCTGCGTCCGAGTAAAATTGGCAGCCGCCTTTTGATGAATGCTCCTTCCCACTTCTGTTGAGCCGGTAAAGGTTACTGCTTTAATCAGTGGATTACCCACAATCGCATCGCCGATAACTGCGCCTGAACCGGTTATAAAATTCAATACGCCCGGCGGCAGACCTGCCTCGTCAAAGAGCTTCACAAATTCCGCGCCAATCCCAGGGGTTAAATTCGCCGGTTTAAATATGCAGGTGTTGCCTGTCATCAGTGCAGGAGTAATCTTTCGACAAGGCACGTTAAAGGGAAAATTCCATGGCGAAATCACTGCGACAACTCCCAGCGGCCTGCGCATACTGTATGCCATCACGCCATTCTGCCCGGAAGGCATAACTTCGCCTGCCATTCGCAATCCTTCGCCAATCTGAAACTCCATCTCCTTAATAGCAGATTCTATTTCACCTTTGGATTCTTTCAGAGTTTTGCCGTTTTCAGCGGTGATTACTGCGGCAATCTGCTCAACCCTGCTTTTCATTACTTGCAGGACTTTGGCAAAATACTCTGCCCGCTGATAAACAGTTAGTCTGCTCCATGAAGCAAACGCCGCGGCGGCAGCCTCGATTGCAGAAGCAACATCTGCAACAGATGATTTGGGCCAAATGCCGGTTATTTCGGTCAAGTCCGCCGGATTACGCTGCTCATATTCCTGACCACAGGAACTATCCTGCCATTGACCATTGATAAAATTTTGATGTAATTGAGCCATTGAACTCCTTTAAGAGTAACTGATGAGATACACCATTAAATGCAAACCATTATTGGGTATTATTCTGAGCCGGCAAACGCGGTCGTTTTACCTAAACCCTCCGGCCCCATGCTTTGATAACCCGCATCAATCGGAAGGTCTGTGCCTGTGATAAACGAGGCATCATCGCTTAAAAGAAACAAAGTTGGACCTGCACATTCAACCGGCTCACCACAACGGCCAAACATGTGATATTCACCCCATACAGGGTCCCATTTTGGGCGACCACCGCCTGCCGATTCTGCCGCCTTGCACACTTCACGCGTCCATATCCAGCCCGGACTGACACTATTTACCCGAATATCATACTTTGCCAGATCAAGTGCCATACATTTAGTCATAGTGTTCACAGCGCCTTTTGCAGCGTTATAAGTCCAGCGATTGACTTGAGCCACAAACGCTGAGATACTTGACATATTAACAATTGCTCCTCCGCCCTGCTGTTTCATTGGGTCGAGAACATTTTGCACCATTCTTGCGTATCCTATAGGCCCAACCGTAAAGACACGCAACCAATCCTCCGTCGTGGCATCAAGTCCTTTTGCTGTGAAAGAGAAAGCATTGTTGACAAGATAGTTTATCTTGCTCCATTTGGCCAGAGTTTGCTTGACTATATTTTTGCAAAATGTTTCATCAGCCATATCACCTTTGCAAAAAAGAACGTCATGGCCGGCCGAACTTAAGTCTTTAGCGGTAGCATGTCCGATATCGCTTATGCCGCTAAAGGCCACACATGCTCCCTCCCTGCACAACTCTTCCATAATTGCTCTGCCGATACCTGAAGAACCGCCGGTTACGATGGCGACTTTATTTTTGAAACGATCTTTTATTGCTTGCCTTTCTTTCATTTTTTACCTCTGAGATCAAAATTTCTTATTTATAAGCTTTCATGTTCTCAATCGCCATTGCTCTTATAGGCGAACCATCGCGTCCTTTTATTTTTAATGGTGCTGCTATGAAAAATACACTGTTATTCTTAAGTTTGTCCAAATACGCCAATCCCTCAACCACAACAATTTCTGCTCCAAGCAGAATTTTGTGAACTTTCTCCCACTCTACGGGATGGACTCCCGGCGTTTCAAGACCTATCATCGCAATTTTTTTTCTTGCCAACCACATAGCAAGTTGAGGGCTGATCATGGGGCCATCAGAAAAATACTTCTTTTGGGGAAATTTCCGCCACCAATCAGTTCGTAACAATATGCGGGAACCTGCGCCTATTCTTGACTTGTATGGTTCGAAGTCCAAAGGCATGAGATTGTATTTTGGTTTGATATGTGTAAAATTAAGGATTTCTGCCTTCCCTACGCATTTGGTCAAATCCAGTTTATCTACTGTGCGGCCGGAATCAAAAAAGTGGTATGGCGCATCAAGGTGCGTGCCATGATGCGTGCTTATAATCAACTGCGTTATGTTGTATTTCATTGAGTCAATTGTATGGTACACAGTAACGGCACATTTGGGGTCCAGCGGCATAGTTGGCGCATTGTTATAAATCGGAAGCGTAAGATCAATAATTCTACTCATCATGGTCTCCTTCAATCTTTTTGAGGTCTTCCTCGGCCATCATCAAGTGGTGATACATTGCATCACCGGCCTTATCGACGTTTTTTTCTACTATGGCTGCAAGAATAGCCTCATGGCCTATAATAGCCCTGTCCACGCCGTTCAATCGCATTGTTTGTGTTCTGGATTTCCGCAAAAGTTCAGCCAACGGAGATAACATAATTTCGAATACTCTATTTCCGCTTGCCTTAACCAGAATGTTGTGAAAGTCCACGTCTTTTTCAATACAAAGCTTGAGATTTTTCCGGTTATTCTTCAGATATAAGATAGTCTGTCGCATTGCTTCAATGTGTGTGGGTTCAGCCCTGACTGCCGCAAATCGAGCTATGTTACATTCGAGACTCAGTCTTGCTTCCACCAGTTCCAGAAGGCTTTTTCCCGATCTTCGCAAATTGAGTGAGATCACATCAGCGGCGGCATCGGACGATAACTTGGCTATCGTTGGTCTTTTCCCCCTGGCAATCTCAATGAGACCTTTGGCTTGAGCTGCCCGCAGCGCCTCCCTGAGACTGAAACGGCTCACACGCAGTTTCGCGGCTAACTCTCGTTCTGCCGGAAGTCGGGTGCCGGGCACGAGATCGCCGTTAATAATATAATCCTGCAGAACGATTATTAATTGTTCAATTTTGTCACCACCAGGGAGCGGTGCTAAATTAATGCTTGTTTGTTTCATAGCGTTATGGTAAGATATGTGGATAAGTTTGTCAAAGGAATTTTTATGATAGTTGAATTCCCATATTCGGAATTTGAACCACTTAAAATATCAGAAGTTCATAAACCACAGGTGTTTGAGATGCCAAATGTCCAGTTTAGGACTACGGGGGCCGAGTTAGTAAAACTTGCCCTCACAGAACCTATCGGGTCAAAACGGCTGTCTGAATTAGCTATCTGGAAAAAGAAAGTATTGATTGTCGTTGATGACATTTCCCGCCCGACACCGGTTAGTCAATTTGTGCATCTTATTATTGAAGAACTTCAACATGCCGGTATTTCAAAGGATAAGATTGAATTTTTGATGGCATTAGGTACACATCGGGCAATGACACAGGAAGAAATGACCACAAAGTTAGGGACAGAAATTACCTCCTGCTATCAGGTACATAATCATCAGTGGGATAACCCAGACTGCCTTAGCCATATAGGGGACACTAACGAAGGTATTCCCGTATGGATAAACAAGCTGGTACGAGAGTCCGATCTGGTTGTAGGGCTTGGCTCAATTATGCCTATTGAGGTCTGTGGTTTTACTGGAGGCGGTAAAATACTTGTGCCTGGTGTCAGCGGTCAGGTCACAGTGGACCAAATGCATTGGACTCGAATAGATGTGCCTGCACATCATATCACAGGAAAATCCGAAAATCCGATAAGGGCATCAATAGATTCTCTGGCCAGAAAAGCAGGACTCAACTTTATAGTAAACGTCGTCCTAAACTCACAAAATCAAATCGTGGGAGCAGTGGCCGGAGACATGGTAACAGCACACCGGAAAGGATGTGAAATTGCCAGAAAAGTATTCGGCGTTCAAATTCCACATGAATTTGACATCGTAATTGCCGATGGTTATCCATTTGACATTGAATTCTGGCAGGTTAATAAAGCTTTAGATACTGCCGGAATCGTAGTCAAAAAAGGTGGGGTCGTAATAATTGTTTCGCCCTGCTACGAAGGTTTCAGTCAAACTCACAATGAGATACTTGAATTCGGCTATACCTCTATAGAAAACATTAAGAAACTTGTTCAATGTGGCAAAATACTTCATAAAGTTGTCGGTGTCCATATGATACAGGTTAGTTCGGTTGCAATCGAGAAAGCTAAGGTTATTCTCGTATCTACCGGAATATCGAAAGAAAATACAGAAAAAGCTGGGCTTATGTGGGCCCAAACACCGCAAAATGCCTTTGAAAATGCACTATTATTGGTTGGCAAAAGTCCTTCGATTGCTGTTTTAAAAAATGCATCACAAATGTTACCTTTAATGAGAAAGTAAAAAATGGAACTGAAAGACAAAGTTACAATCATAACGGGAGCTGCAGGCGGCATTGGCAAAACCACCAGTGAAGAATTTGCCAAAGCTGGTGCAAAATTGGTATTAGTGGATTACAACAAAAAGGCATTGAAAAAATTGGCAAAAGAAATTCGACAAACTCATGTAGATGTTATAGAAATACAGGCTGATGTATCCAATGAGCAGGAAGTAAAAAAAGCCGTTTACAACGCCTTGGGAAAATTCAATAAAATCGACATTCTCATAAATAATGCTGGTATCTGCAAGATGATCCCCATCCTTGAAATATCGGCAGATGAGTGGGACCATTTCATGGCGGTTAATCTCAAAAGTGTCTTTCTGTTCAGTAAGGAAGTATTCAGATATATGAAAGAAGTAAAATATGGCAAGATTATAAATATAGGCTCCGCCGCTGGAAAAATTGGTGGATTAGCTGCAGGCGCACATTACTCTGCAAGCAAAGCGGCTGTGATGTGTTTTACTAAAAGCCTGGCTCTTCAGGCCGCTCCATTTAAGATAAATGTTAATTGTGTATGCCCCGGTCCAACAAAAACAGATATAACCTTGGCCTGGGGAGATAAGACAAATATTGAATTTGCGGAAAAGATTCCTTTTAAGGAATATGCTGAATCTATCGACATTGCCAATGCAATCTTGTTTTTAGCCTCTGATAAATCGAAATATATTACCGGTGAGATACTCGATGTCAACGGTGGCCTTGTTATGGACTAACAAGTTTTTAGAGTGGACTCAACTATAATTTTGAAGAAATCATAATTAATAAAGGAATATTTCTGTGAGAGATGTGCAATCAACTTCAGATTCTGTTTCTGAAATGAATATCGAAATATCAAGCGTCATTCCTGCAAATCTAAGGTGCGAATATATAGAAAACCCCATTGGTATCGATAAGATTACACCAAGATTAAGTTGGATACTCCAAACGGATCGCCGTGGACAAAAACAAACGGCTTACCAGGTGATAGTGGCATCGTCATCAGAGTTGCTTAAAAAAGATAAAGGTGACCTCTGGGATAGCAAAAAGACCAAGTCAGACAAATCAAACCATATAGAGTACGCCGGTCAGATGCTCAAATCACGGATGCAATGTTTCTGGAAAGTTCGAATTTGGGACAAGGATAATAGGCAAAGCTGCTGGAGTGAGCCCGCAATGTGGACAATTGGTTTGTTGAGTTCGCAGGATTGGGAAGCTCACTGGATCAGTTTTCCATATCGAGGCCAGGATAAAACTTCGCCTATGCTGAGAAAAGAGTTCAATCTGACAAATAAAATCCGACATGCGGTGCTGTATCTCACCGCACGTGGGTTGTACGAGGTACGAATTAACGGCCAGCGAGTGGGAAACCATTTGCTGTCGCCTGAGTGGACAAGTTATGGTAAACGCATCCAATACCAAACATATGATGTAACTGAGTTGCTTTGTACAGGCTGCAACACCATAGGAGCTATGCTTGGTGAAGGCTGGTATGCCGGATCAATCCAACAGTGGCCGCCGAAAGAGCATCTGTATGGCGAAGAGCTGGAGTTGCTCGCACAACTCGAGGTGCAAACCGAAAATGGCAAGGTTAGTATGGTTGTGAGTGACAAGACATGGAAAACAACGATAGAAGGGCCAATTTTGTCGTCAGGTATTTACGCAGGGGAGACTTATGATGCAAATAAGGAGCAGCCCGGCTGGGACAGCTCAGGATTTAATGATAGCAAATGGAAAGCGGTGAAGGTAAATAATGATCTTGGCCAAGCCAGACTGGTGGCACAGTTTAACGAACCGATTTGTGTAACTCAGGAGATAAAACCGGTTGCCGTGACTGAGCCCAAAGCAGGTATCTATGTCTTTGATCTTGGTCAGAATATGGTAGGTTGGACTCGAGTACGATTCAAGGCACCGATGGGTACAAAAATAATATTCAAACATAATGAAAGGTTGAACCCGGACGGCACAGTGTATATGGATAATCTGCGGGCGGGCCGCCTCTCGAAAGAGTTACGGCGTCAAACTAACGAATATATCTGCAGTGGTAAGGGCGAAGAAGTATTCGAACCACACTTTACTTATCATGGATTTCGTTATGTGGAGGTAAATGGTCTCAAGTATCAGCCAGAACCTGACGACCTTACAGGAAAAGTTTTTCATTCGAACGCACCTTTTGCAGGGCAATTTGAATGCTCTGATGAATTGCTCAATAGAATATGGCAAAATGTTTTCTGGAGTCTGCGTGGCAATTTGATGAGTGTTCCCACCGACTGCCCACAGCGTGATGAACGCATGGGTTGGATGGGAGATGCTCAAATCTTTTGCCAAACCGCCAATTTCTGCATGGGTATGGCCGCTTTCTGGAACAAGTGGATCAGGGACATTCGTGATGACCAGTTGGAGGACGGCCAGTATCCAAGTTATGTGCCTTATCCAGATGCAGAAAACAGACATGTGGGCAGGTCCGCTTGGGCTGATGCGGGTACAATAGTGCCTTGGTACTTGTATCTGAATTACGCTGACATGCGTCTCTTGCAAGAGCACTTTGAATCGGCTCGGCGTTGGGTGGATCATATATGTGCCGAGAATCCAAACCTTATCTCGGCTAAAGAGAGTCATGGCGTGGATCATCTGAACCTTGGTGGTACTATTCCTGAAAAACTCTTTTCCACAGCTTTTTTTGCACGGTCAACGGAGATTGTCGCCAGGATGGCCGCTGTTTTAGGCAAAGATGATGAGGCCAGGGAGTATGACAAGCTGCACGAGGCAATCAAATCTGCCTTTATATATGAATTCTTACAAGAAGACGGCAAGGTGACTGGAGATTCGCAGGGTGCCTACGCTCTGGCACTGGCATTCGATTTAGTGCCTGAAAACCAGCGCCAATGCGTGGCCGGACACATGATTAAGGCACTGAAAAAAACCGATGGCAAACTAACAACGGGAGTTGTTACAACCCATCACTTGCTAATAGAGCTTTCCAGAAATGGGTATCACGAAGATGCCTGCCGCCTGGTTCAATCCCGTCAGATGCCTTCATGGGGGCTTATGGTTGAGCAGGGCGCAACCACCATCTGGGAACGGTGGGATGGATATGTACCGCATCAAGGGCTTGCCGATAGCGCGATGAACTCCTTTAATCACTTTGCGTTTGGTGCCGTGGGAGAATGGATGATGCGTGAACTGGCTGGAATTAACTTAGACCAAGACCATCCGGGTTACAAACACTTCATAATTCGCCCACATCCCAGCAATACGATAACCTGGACTTGCGCATGCTACAACTCCATATACGGTCAGATTGTCAGCGACTGGAAGCTGAAAGGAAGCAGTCTAAAACTAAATGTAACCATACCTGCCAATACCACTGCTACCGTGTATATACCGGCAAAAAACACCGACCGCGTTACCGAAAGCGGCAACGCGGTTGCTCAGGCCGAAGGGGTATGTTACTTGAGAACTGAAGGCGATACGGTTGTCTTTAAAGTTTCATCTGGCACATATCATTTCGCTTCGGAATAAATAAATTATTGAATAACAATTGCAGACAAAGAGCTTTTTAATGACAAGTCCTGCAACGCAGGCTTTTCGACTTCATCATAAATCTTCACAGAGTTGTAAGTAAAAAAACATTTTCTAAACCTTGTGGTCTCAGCTATTCTGCAAATCATCAACCATTGGTTTCTCTTAAATAGCTTTCTTTTGAGAATTTTTTGCGATATTCTAATGGGCTAAGTCCTTTTTCGTTCGCAAAATAACGAGCTATGTGATATCTGTCAGGGTAATTTAAAATTGCGGCAATTCTTGAAACAGACATGTTTGTCTCAATAAGTAATCTTGATGCCAACTCCACTCTCACACGACGAATCTCCTCTGCGATAGAACGTCTGAGAAATTTGCGGAATCGTCTTTCCAGTACACGCCGACTCAAACTGCCAGCAGATACAATGTCGTCAACGCATAACGACTTATTAGAATTTTGGCGAATAAATCTTACTGCAGCGGCTACATCTTCGTCATCAATCGCCACAATATCGGTTGAATGCCGGCATATCACTCTGGTCGGCTCCACCAAAATTGTTTTTTGTTTGACCGCTCTTCCTTTCATAACAGCGCCGAGCAGCCGGGCAGCTTCATAGCCGCCCTTCTCAAAATTCAGATGTACACTGGAAAGCGATGGGGTTGTTAATGTGCAGATGAGTTCGTCATTATCCACACCGATTACCGCCAAATCATCCGGAATCCTGATACCTGCTATCTTACACGCCTCAAACACTTGAAGACCGCGATCATCATTGCAGACCATCAGTCCGGCAGGTTTAGGCAGTGAACAGAGCCAATTTATCAGCATGCGTTTTTCCTTATCCCACGAAACCAACTTGCCGGATGCCGATTTATCAAAACAGGAAACAGTAAAGCCTTCTTCGTTGATTCGTTTGACAAAACTTGTACACCGTTGTTTCGACCATTCTATTTTTCCAAAACCACAGTATGCAAAATGGACTAAGCCGCAACTGAGTAAGTGTTCTGCTCCGATGTATCCTATGTTAACCGAATCAGTCCTAACGCTATGAACCCCTTTGCACTCCTCACGGTAGATGCCACTTACAACCGCAGGGATACCTTCCTTTCTGATTTCCTTAATTCCCTCCAATCCTCGCATTATGATACCATCGGCATCTAAATTCCTGAACCAGACTTGATTAGCCGGTCTGGTGTCGTCACTGAGATAAGGAAAAGGTTTAAAATAGAATTCCCATGACCCATGAACATTGGCATACCTGATGATACCACGCAGAAAATCCCGGTCAGACTGTCGGGCAGTATCCATTCTTAAAATAACCTTGAAAGTTTTTAGCATCTTCCAGCATCTCGTCAAATACGATAGTCGCAAATTGGTTACATTTTGACGTAAAATGGCTTTGATTGCAAGCTCAAAAACAAGTACTATTGTAGTAATGTGTTTTTATATAATTTAGAGTATGGGAGTAAATATGGAATATTTCCCAAATATTAAACAAATAACATACGAAGGGACAGATTCAAAGAACCCATTAGCCTTTAAACACTACGATTGTCGGCAAAAGATATTAGGCAAAACCATGGCCGATCACCTGCGATTTGCAGTGTGCTACTGGCACACCTTTAAAGGAACAGGCAGTGATCCTTTTGGTCCCGGTACAATTGTGCGTAACTATAACAGTTCCGATGACCCGATGCGTATTGCTGAAATGACAATGGAAGCTGCTTTCGAGTTTTTCACCAAACTCGGCGTTGATTTCTGGTGCTTTCACGACAGGGATATTTCGCCGGAAGCGCAGACACTAAAAGAAACAAACACACGACTCGACAAAATCGCTAAGCTGGCAAAGAAACTGCAAAGCGACAATAATATTAAATTGCTTTGGGGTACTACAAACGCTTTCAGCAATCGTAGATTTATGTCTGGAGCGGGAACTAATCCTTCGCCGCACGTTTTCGCATACGCAGCAAGCCAAGTCAAAAAAGCGATGGAAATAACAAAGGAACTCGGCGGTGCCGCATATCTGTTCTGGGGCGGAAGAGAAGGCTATGAAACACTTCTAAATACCGATATGAAGCGTGAATTGGAACATTTGGCGATTCTTTTGCAGATGGCTGTTGACTACAAAAAAGACATAGGATTCAATGGACAATTCTATATTGAGCCCAAACCAAAAGAACCAACAAAACACCAGTACGATTTCGATGCAGGCAATTGTTATGCGTTTTTGCAAAAATACAATCTGGCTAAACATTTCAAATTGAATATCGAGGCCAATCACGCTACTCTGGCAGGACACAGTTTCCAGCACGAGCTGCAATTCTGCATAGATAACGGATTGCTCGGCTCTGTCGATGCCAATCGCGGCGACTTATTCCTCGGATGGGATACGGATCAATTCCCAACAGATATTTACGAAACAACACTGGCAATGTACACTATTCTTCGCAGCGGCGGCTTTACCACCGGCGGTTTGAATTTCGACGCTAAGGTAAGACGACAATCTATTGACCCGACCGACTTATTCCACGCTCACATTGGAGCTATGGACGTATTTGCCAGAGGCCTGAAAAATGCCGCAAAAATGTTGACGGATGGTGTTTTTGAGGATGTAATTAAGCAGCGATACGCCGGCTGGAATGATGGTTTTGGCGCAAAAATAGAAAAGAAGACAGCGGGTCTTAAAGAATGTGAAAACTATATCCTTGAACACGGCGAGCCTGAACTTCAGAGCGGACGGCAGGAATTTCTGGAAAACATACTCAATTCCTATATATAGAAAGAAATAAAATGTATCTCATCGGCTATGACATTGGGACATCTTCGATAAAAGCCACGTTGATGGACGCACAGACCGGCTTAAAGGTCTGCTCAGCAACATCGCCGGATAAAGAAATGACAATTATATCGCCAAAGCCGGGATGGACAGAGCAAGACCCTATGCTATGGTGGGAGAATGTCAAAATCGCGACATCAAAATTACTGGACATCCACGCAATTGGTATCAGTTATCAAATGCACGGATTGGTATTGGTAGATAAGAACAAACAATTGCTGCGACCTGCAATTATATGGTGCGACAGCCGAGCGGTCGATATTGGAAATGCCGCCTTTGACGGCATCGGTAGAAAAATCTGCCAGGAGAGACTGCTGAATTCGCCGGGAAATTTTACCGCTTCAAAACTAAAATGGGTTAAGGAAAATGAGCCGGCGATTTACGACCGTGCTTACAAGGCAATGCTGCCAGGCGACTTTATCACTACGAAAATGTCCGGTGATATTTCAACCACACTATCAGGATTGTCAGAAGGGATATTGTGGGATTTTAAAGAAAACAAACCTGCTGACATAGTGCTGAACTATTATCAATTGCGACGAGATTTGATTCCTTCCATCGTGCCCACTTTTTCCGTACAGGGACAATTGTGCAAGGAAGCAGCCGATGAACTGGGATTAAAATTAGGCACAAAAATATCTTATAGAGCCGGCGATCAACCCAATAATGCTTTTTCATTGAACGTCTTAAATCCCGGTGAAATAGCCGCCACCGCAGGCACCAGCGGCGTTGTTTATGGTGTATCTGACAAACGAAATTACGATGTAAAATCAAGGGTAAATAGTTTTGCCCACGTCAATTACTCCGCCGAAAAACCAAGGTTAGGTGTGCTGTTGTGCATCAACGGAGCAGGAATCTTAAATAGCTGGCTCAAACACAATATGTCTGGCGGGTTGGATTATCCGCAGATGAACGCGATGGCGGCAACAGCACCAATCGGCTGTGATGGCCTTTGCATTTTGCCATACGGCAACGGTGCAGAGAGAACTCTGGAAAACAAAAATATTGGCGCTTCATTTCATAATCTCAATTTCAGTGTACATAATTTTTCGCACATCGCTCGCGCAAGTCAGGAAGGCATTGCCTTTGCTATGAATTATGGTGTAGAGATTATGCGTAAAATGGAAATCGAAGTGAAAACTGTACGAGCCGGAAATGCGAACATGTTTCTTAGTCCGGTATTCGGGCAAGCCTTTGCCAACACGACCGGATGCATAGTTGAATTGTACGACAGCGATGGCTCACAAGGTGCGGCACGAGCCGCTGGTATCGGCGCGGGAATATACAGTAACTTCGAAGATGCATTTGTAGGCCTTCGCCGCACAGATGCCATTGAACCTTGCGCCAATCTCCAACGCGATTACAGCGAAGCATATCTTAGATGGTGTGACATATTGCATGCTCGTCAAAACAATGTAACCGCCGAATAACCGGACAAATCATCATAAGTTGGCCACCGAGTTAGCTATGGTATTCTGCATTAAGTTCTGCAACGCCGACTTTCCGATACGGGTGTTCGCTTAAAATAGTGTGCATCCGTGCCTCATTACATAGCTCCAGAACTGCTGCCAACGGCCTGTGGTCAGCTTCATCGCTCGCAAAGTCAAA
>LCKE01000025.1 GCA_001001205.1 Parcubacteria group bacterium GW2011_GWF2_45_11
GAACAAACTCCACGACTGTCATACTCCCTCCTTAGCGTAAGGAACAAAAAATCCTCCCGAACCCTATCGGGAGAATTCTTAAGATATATAAGGAGGATTGGACTAACTCAACCGGTAATTACATACCCAAAGAAACCGCCTGACAAGGCCGGAAGAATTAGGACAACAATTTTGGCTTTTTGGTATGTTTTTCATCTGTATTTAACTTACCTGATGATGATATTTTTGTCAACAAAAAGCCGAGATAATAATTCTAGATACCGTATCATTAAACCGGCAGAATATGTCAATTGACTAACCTCTTGACTAACCAGGCCATCAGCTTAAGCTTTTAAAAAAGAACGCACATACCAGGGGGAGGATCCATGAGCAGGCTAATCTGGGCCAGTGCTTTAATTACCATCGCACTGGTGTGGTACACGGCCGGGCTGGTCTTAAGCCTGAAAAAGAAGCGCCCGCATTCGTTCTGGTGTTTCTTTATCGGCTGGCTGGCCTTTGATTTGCCAGGGACGATACTGATGTACCTCATCGCCGGCAAAATCACCCTCAACTGCCACACCGTGCCCGGCATGATAGGTTTTGTTCTGATGGCCATCGCCGCCGGGCTGGCTCTGAAACAAATTTTGAATTTCAAGGAACCGTTAATGAAACTGTTCACGCCAATTGAAGCTATAGGTTATATCATTCGGCTGTGCAGTTATCTGGTGGGCATAGCCATCAGAATCTAACAAGGCCTCACCCCGCGTGAGCCTTATTTTTTTAGGCAATTTTACCGGACAACCTCTTATTTAAAAAAGGCTTCAGACGTTAATTTGATTGCCCTTACCCGCCTAAAGCTTGTGTTCCCAATAATCCACAGCCGGCCACTTGACATATACCCCCATGGGGTATATTATATTTTTATGAAATACATAAGGAACAAAAATAAGGACAAAATCATCAGGCGGCTCAAGCTGATTGAGGGCCAGGTTCGGGGCCTGCAAAAAATGATTGAGCAGAACGCTTACTGCATTGATGTTATCACCCAAACCTCGGCGGTCAAGCAGGGGCTTTCCGGGGTTGAAGATTTATTGCTGGAAAATCACCTCAGCGGCTGTATTCTCAATCAGGTCAAAGCCGGACAGGGTAACAAGGCCAAAGAGGAAATTCTCAAGGTTTACAAACTAAAAAGAAAATAATATGCCAACCAATACTTACCAAGTTAAAGGCATGCACTGCGCTTCGTGCTCGGCCATGATTGAAAAGACTTTTAAAAAAGTGGGGGGAGTGAACTCTGCGGAGGTAAATTACGGCACGGAAACAGCCAAAATCTCCTTTGACCCCCAAAAAACAAGCCCGCAGGCGCTGTCCCGGCAGATTGAACCGCTGGGATACTCGTTGGTAATGCCAACGGCCGCTGACATGTCCATGTCGGACGAAGAGCACGCCGGCCATTTGGGCCTTAAGCAATCCAAAAAAGAAAAGCTGGCCGAGATCGCGGCCATGCGGACAAAAATTATTTCGGCTATCCCCCTGACCCTGGTCAGCCTTTTTATCATGGCCTGGGATATCCTGGCTCAATTTAAAACCGTTAATCCGCCGACGGCCAGCCTGGAAGAATTTTTTCATTACCTTTTGCCGATTATGGCCACCTACATGCTCTTGGTGGTCGGCCAGCCATATCTCCTGGGTTTTTACCGTTTTCTCCGCTACGGCAAAGCCAACATGGATACCCTGATCGGCCTCGGCACGGCCACCGCCTATCTTTACAGCTTTAGCCTCAGCGCTTTTGCCGAACCGCTACGGCCGTATATTAACGTTGATCAGACATACTATGATGTCACCATTATAGTCATTGCTTTTATTACCCTGGGCAAATACCTTGAAGCGAGGGCAAAAATAAAAACCGGCAACGCTATAGAAAAACTCCTAAACCTTCAAACCAAAACCGCCCTGGTCATCCGCGATGGTCAGGAGCTGGAAATACCGATCAATCAGGTTAGCCACGGAGATATTATTGTGATCAAACCGGGCGCGCGGCTGCCGGTTGACGGCCTGGTGGCTGACGGTTCGTCCTTTGTGGACGAATCAATGGTCACGGGCGAACCTATGCCGATAGAAAAAAATGCCGGCGACGCCGTGGTCGCGGGTACAATTAACACTACCGGCTCTTTTACCTTTACGGCGACCAAAGTGGGCGCGGAAACCTTGTTGGCCCATATTATTAACATGGTTGAGGCGGCCCAAGGCAGCCGCGCGCCCATCCAGGCTTTAGCCGATAAGATTTCGGCCGTGTTCGTGCCGATCGTTTTAGCGCTGGCCGTTCTCGCTCTGGCAATCTGGCTTTTGAGCGCGCCAACACTTGGTCTGGCCATCGCCCTGTCGTACGGTCTGACCTCATTTGTCGGCATCCTGGTAATCGCCTGCCCTTGCGCTCTCGGCCTGGCCACGCCCACGGCGATTATCGTCGGGGTGGGCAAGGGCGCGCGGGAAGGCATTTTAATTAAAGACGCCGCCACACTGGAAAAACTTCATCAAGTTAATATCGTGGTGGTTGATAAAACGGGAACGATCACCAAAGGCAAACCGGAGCTGGTGCGCTTGGAAAACTTTTCCCGGTTACCCGACGAAAAAATAATTTCCATCCTGGCCGCGCTGGAAAGCAAGTCTGAACATCCTATTGCTTACGCCGTGGCTGAGTACGCCAAGGCAAAAAATATCCCCGCCGAAACCGTTTCCGGCTTTGCCGTCATTAAAGGCAAAGGCCTTAAGGCGCTTGTCGGGCAGACAGAATATTTTGCCGGCAATATTAAACTCCTGGCCGATCTTGGACTATCCTTTGACTCTAACAAAATAGCGGCGGAGACCTCGCAGGGCAAAACGCCCATTATGCTAGCCAGCGCCACAGAAGTCATAGGACTGGTCATGGTGGCGGACGCCATTAAACCCGAAGCCTTTGCGGCGGTTAACGATCTGCACCGCCTCGGAATCAGAACGGTCATGCTGACCGGTGATCACCAAAACACGGCCCTAGCCATCGCCCAAGAGGTAGGCATAGACGAAGTGGTCGCCGAGGTGCTACCCGACGACAAACTTAAAAAAATAAAGGAGCTGCAGGATCAAGGACGGATCGTGGCCATGGCGGGCGACGGCATTAACGACGCACCCGCGCTCGCTCAGGCGGATATCGGGATCGCTATGGGCACCGGCACAGACGTGGCCATTGAGACGGCCGGGATTACCCTTTTGCACGGCGATATTTCCAAACTGGTTAAAGCCATCCGGCTTTCCAAATTCACCATGCGCGGCATCAAGCAGAACCTCTTTTGGGCCTTTATTTATAACATTATCGGCATCCCGCTAGCCGGAGGCTTGTTTTATCCGATCTTTGGCTGGCTGTTGAATCCGGTTTTTGCCGGACTAGCCATGGCCTTTTCCAGCGTTTCGGTTGTCAGTAATTCATTAAGGCTTAAAGCTAAAAAATTATAAGTTATGCAAACATACACCTTTCATGTTCACGGCATGCACTGCAAGTCATGCGTGGCCATTACGGAAAACGTGCTGGAGGATCTACCGGCAGTCTCGCGGGTTAAAGCCTCCATCAGGCATCTTAATGTGGAAGTGACGGGCGACTTTGGCGACCAAAAACCGGAGCAAGTAGCGCAAGACTTGAGCGCGGTCTTAAAGCCGCACGGCTATACCCTGTCCCTGGAGAAAGAAACACGTTCGGTTCAATGGTCCGACTTTAATCTGGCCATACCGATCGCCGCCGGGTTCATAGCCGTGTTCATTATTTTGCAAAAACTCGGCCTCGTCAATCTGGTCACTACCTCGCGCCCGAGCTACGGTGCGGCCTTTATCATCGGCCTGATCGCTTCGGTTTCAACCTGCATGGCGGTTGTTGGCGGGCTGGTACTGTCCCTGGCCGCTAATTACGCCAAAAGCGGCGACAAGGTGCGGCCGCAAGTCTTATTCCATCTCAGCCGCCTGGCTTCATTTTTAATTCTCGGCGGCCTGATCGGCGCCCTCGGTGCGGCTTTCCAGCTTAACCAGACCGTCATCTTCGCCCTCAGTCTGGCCGTGGCCATCGTACTCTTGATTCTCGGCCTTAATCTGCTAAACATCTTCCCCTGGGCGAAAAAGTTACAGCCGACCTTGCCCGGCTCAATCGGCAAACGCGTCACCGGCCTCAAAAACATCAACCACACTTTAACGCCGCTGGTGGCCGGCGCGGCGACATTTTTCCTGCCCTGCGGCTTTACTCAGTCCATGCAGATTTATACCCTCACCACCGGCAGTTTTTTGACCGGAGGCTTAATAATGTTCACCTTCGCGCTCGGCACGCTGCCGGTGCTGGCACTCTTAAGTTTCAGCTCGCTTGGCCTCCACCAATCAAGGCACTCCGGAGTGTTCTTTAAAGCGGCCGGCCTGGTGGTCATATTTTTCGGCCTCTTTAATCTGATCAACGCCCTCGTGGCCGCCGCCATTATTCCCCCGCTGTTCAATTTTTGATAACATAGCTCCGTTGTCCTAACCTCAAATAAATAAATCAACACTCCAAGCACCACCCTAAAGTTATATAAATATGCTTCAACCGGCGGCGGATAAACTTTAGGACGCCGGAAAAAATACTTATGAAAATTACAACCATAGTGATATCAGTCATCATTACCATCAGCCTCCTTGGCGCCGCTATTTTGCTGTCTCGGGAAAGTGCCAACTCGCCGAATAACACCGCGGCAGATGCTGGTAACCTCAGCCTGATTGACGGCCAACAGATTATCACCATCAACGCCAAGGGCGGTTATTCGCCAAAATTTACCGCTGCCAAAGCCGGCGTACCCACCACCCTCAAAATCAATACGCAAAATACCTTTGATTGTTCATCCGCCCTGACTATTCCCAGCCTGGGATACCAAAATTATCTGCCGCCATCCGGCGAAACACTGATAAATTTGCCGTCGCAACAGGCCGGCACCAGCCTCAGAGGGCTATGCTCCATGGGTATGTATAATTTTACCGTCAATTTTAATTAAGCCCGCGGGCGACGGTGAATAAAAAAAGAGGGGACCAGGCCGGAACGATCCTTTCTTTTTTTAGGTTACTGATTCTTTAAATAAGCGCAGGTAAAATCCACCGGCTATTTAATATATTTGACTAAACAAAAAACGTCTAATAAATTGGTCCAAATTACCGGACAAAACTTTCTCCGGCTCGGATTCTTCGTAATCGGTCCGATGGTCTTTAACCATTTTGTAAGGATGAAGAACGTAAGACCGGATTTGATTACCCCAGGCCGCTTCGGTAAATTCGCCCCTTAAACGCTGGCGCTCCGCTTCCTGCTTGGCTTCGTTATACTGGGCAAGCTTGCCCCTTAAAATCTTCAGGGCGATTTCCTTGTTTTGACGCTGACTGCGTTCATTCTGGCAGGAAACTCTGATGCCCGTAGGCACATGGGTGATTCTGATAGCTGAATAGGTGGTGTTGACCGACTGGCCGCCATGGCCGGTGGCGGTGTTGGCTTCAATTTTTAAATCTTCGTCCTTGAGTTTGATTTCATCAATGTCTGCCAGCTCCGGGATTACTTCCACCATGGCAAAAGAGGTGTGACGGGCGTGATCGGCATCAAACGGCGAAAGCCTGACCAAACGGTGAACGCCGGATTCGGCTTTTAAATAACCGTAGGCGTAATTGCCCCTGACTTCCAGGGTGACTGATTTAATGCCGGTTTCACCGCCCTTGGACTGGTCTAAAACCTCGGCTCGCCAGCCTTTGTTTTCAATAAACTTAAAATACATCCGCAAGAGCATTTGCGCCCAGTCCTGCGCATCATCGCCGCCGGCGCCGGCATAAATTGAAACCACGGCCGTATTTTTATCATACTTGGCGTTTAAAACGGTGGCCAGCTCCAATTGTTCAAACCGGCCTAATAATCGCCCTAACTGTTCCTCAACTTCCTTATTTAAATTAACCGCCTCGTCATCTTCGTCTTCTTGCGCGATCTCCAGCAGGCTCTGCGCTTCCTTTGACAGATTCTGCCAGGTGTTAATCTCTTCCTTAAGGTCGGCCACCTTTTGAGAAATCCAGGCCGCTCTTTTTTGATCATCCCAAAAGCCTTCCTCAACCATTTCCGTTTCAAGATTTTTGATTTCAGCGGCTTTGTCCTGAAGATTAATCCTGGACCTTAAATCCTCAATCTTAGCTTTCAAACTTTCAATTTTATCCACCAATTCTTTCATATTGATTTAGGGCATTCGCCGGCGCCCATGACTGTGGTGCCGGGCATTAAACCCTTTCAAAAATAAAGTCTTGTTACATGATGCCCACCCGGCTCGCCGTCGTGGCTAACGGGCAGGCTTTATGTTTTGTGACTAAATCTTAGCAAAAATAAAGCTGAATATCAATTATCCCCAAAAAATTATTTGACTATTGGCCGAGGCTTGTTTAAAATATAGGCATTAAAGATTATGCGGCCATCAAGACAAAATTATAATAATTTGAATCGACTCACAAGGAGCTCGCATTTTTTAATATAATCCACTTTTCCCCAGACATTACTAAAGAGCTCCTTCCACAAGAGGAGCTCTTCGCTTTATCCGGCACCTTTGCAAATAACCTCTTGGTTTTGCCCAGTGTCACCTTATGGAAACTTTTACAGGGCCTAATACCCAGCACCAATATTGATGCTGGGAATACCCTCAAAAAAAAAGCGCTAGATTTATTTAAATTTAAGCAATTAATTAATAATTAACAAACGTATGACAGCAGAACAAATAGAAAGCCTGCTTAAAACAGAAGGGGTCAAAGCGATTTTACTGCAATTTTCCGACTTAACCGGCCGGATTAAAGTCGTGGAGATTGAGGCTTACCGTTTTCAGGAAGCAGTAGACAAAGGCATCTGGTATGACGGCTCATCGGTGGCGGGCCACGCCAGAATTTACGAAAGCGATATGCTCTTAAAGCCGGACCTGGGCACTTTTGCTATTTTGCCCTGGACCAACACCGATTTTAAGGCGGCGCGCCTGATTTGCGATATTTACACCACCGACCAGGAACAGTTTGAAAGCGACCCAAGGTTTATCCTTAAAAAAACCCTCCAAGAAGCGGCCGCCCTGGGCTTTAACTATTACACGGCGGCGGAACTGGAATTTTTCCTGTTTGAAAAAAGCGAACTGCCCCAGCGCCTGGCCCCTCATGATCATAAAGGCTATTTTGACTATACGCCGGTCAGCCGCGCTTCCCGCATCTGCCGCCGCGTCATGGATTCCCTGCAGGCCTTTAATATCAAAGGCGAGGCCTACCACCATGAAGTGGCCGAGGGGCAACATGAAATAGATACCCGTTACGACCTGGCTTTAAAAAGCGCAGATAATATTCTAACCATCAAATCGGCCATCAAGGCTTACGCCAACGGCGAATCATTAAAAGCGACTTTTATGCCCAAGCCGCTCAAGGGCATTAACGGCTCCGGCATGCATATTCATCAAAGCCTGTTTTTGCTTAAAGGCAATGAAACGCCGCAAAATGCCTTTTTTAGCGCCGATGACAAATACCAGCTGTCGGAAACCGCCTATCAGTTTATCGCCGGACAATTGCGTCATGTTAAGGCCCTAACGGCCATCACCAATCCGTCGGTTAATTCGTACAAGCGCCTGGTGCCCGGTTACGAAGCGCCGGTCAACATCTGCTGGGGCAGAATCAACCGCTCGGCTTTGATCCGGGTGCCCAAAATAACAAAAAATAGCCCGGCCTCAACCAGAACCGAACTGCGCAATCCCGATCCCACGGCCAACCCGTATCTGGCCTTTGCCGGAATGCTGGCCTGCGGCCTGGACGGCATTAAAAACAAACTGACTCCCCCGGCGCCGGTGGAAGAAAACCTTTATCAGATGAGCGAACAGGACAAGCTGAACAAAAATATCGCCACGCTGCCGGACAGCCTCCAGGCGGCCATGGCTGAACTTGATAAAAACGAGGTCCTAAAAAATCTCCTGGGCCAGCACACTTTAACGGCCCTAAAGGCGGCCGCGGCCAGGGATATTGATCAGGCCCGCCAGGAAGTCACCCCCTGGGAAATCAGCCGCTATTTATAATAACCAAGACTAGTTGATTGGGTGAACATCAAAAAAAGCGCGATCGTTGCCGATCGCGCTTTTTTAGTCAGGACTAAACTCTTTATTCTTGAAATTCTCTCAGTTCCACGGGGATGGTTTTTTCCTGACCGTCATGAGATACTTTTAAATTGATAACATCGCCGGGCTGATACTTGGCCACCTCCTTAGCCAAAGAATGAGCTTGATCCAATTTAACCCCCTCAACTTCCAAAATAATATCATTTTCTTCCAGGCCCGCCTGATCGGCCGGAGAACCCGGCACCACCGCCAGCTCAGCCGGCGTATCGCCTCGGACCAGCAAAGCGCCGTAATCATAGGCCAAATTATTCTTTGCCTGAATCTGGCTGTTTAAAGGCAAATATCTAACGCCCAAATAAGCCCGGACAATCCTGCCGTTTTCTTTAACGCTGGCAATAACGCTCTTGGCGCTGTTGATGGGAATGGCAAAACCCACCAATTGCCCCTGGGAATTAATGGCCGTATTAATGCCAATCACCTCACCGGCAAGATTGATCAGCGGACCGCCGGAATTGCCCGGATTGATGGCCGCATCAGTTTGAATGACGCCCTCCAGCTTTTCGCTGCCGCTGGCGCTACCGGCGACTATATCCCGGCCGATGCCGGAAATTATACCCTTGGTGACCGTGTTGGAATATTCGCCTAAAGAAAAACCGATGGCGATGACGGTCTGGCCTATCTGAATTTGATCGGAATCGCCCAAGTCCACCGTCGGCAAATCCTGGGCCTCAATTCTCAAAAAAGCAAAATCATTCAGCGGGTCACGGGCCACCACTTCAGCCTCATAACTGGTGCCGTCGCTCAGGACCACCGAATAATCCGCCGCAATATCGTCAACCACGTGCTTATTGGTTAAAATCAGACCGTCGGCGCTGATAATAAAACCGGTGCCCCCGCCTACCTTCTGCTTTTCCGGTTCAGCCTGATTCTGTTCGGGTTGCGGCACCGGCGTGGTTTGGAAAAACTGATCAAAAGGAAAGCTAAAAAACTGATCAAAGGGAAAACTTAAACTGTCACTGTTATATGGCTGCAGTTCTTTACTGACGATGATGCTGACCACGGCCGGAGTGACCCGGCTGACCGCCTGGGTGGTGGCCTCCTCGGTATCAATGCCCGCCGGCGCCGGCTGACCCAAGGCGGCGGTGGAACTATCTGGCTGATGGCCCGGACGGATAATAACGCCCAAGGGATCAGACAGCCACTTTGCCCACGATCCCGAATAAATCGTGCCGGTGACAAAGCCGGAAACTCCGCCGGCCAGGGAGCCGATGACCAAACTCACAATAACCACGGTGGCAAAAACCCCTTTAGGCATTTGCATTTTTGATTCATTGGGTTTAGACATACATTTATGGGTTAATAAAACCCCCGCGAAGAGGTTTTTGCTAACTCTAAATTGCTTAATAGTTTTGATCCAACAACTGCTGGTAAGCTTTCAGGGGCCCGCCCTGTTCATTGATCATTTGAATCAACTGCTGTTGGTCCAAACCGGTGCCGCCCAGCAAACTCTCTGAACCTGCCGACTGGAGCATGCTGGCGGGCAAAAATTTACCCATGATGCTGTTGACAATGGGCTGCCAATAAAATATCCCCAAAATAATAGGCACAATTATAAAAACCACAATGCTAATAGAGCTCATAACGCGACCCCATAAGATATAGCTCTTGACCTTTTTGGAGATATGATAAATTTCTTTACTATAAGCCAAATTCTGCTCCAACAGGATCTTAACCTGCTCTTCCAAAGGGGCTCCCTGGATATTGGGCATATATTTATACTACGTTATTTATTAAAAATTATTTTGCCGTTTAAGGCTATTCAACTAATTTAACGTATTTAAATTCAATAACGTCTCCTGATTTTAATTGAATTTTGTCTAAGTGTCCCGCTTGCCAGGAGTTATTCAGCCAGACCTGCCATTTTTTACCATTGGCGGACGTGACGTAACCGTTGATAGAGAGCCTGGCGGCCCCGGCGGCTGTCTGGTAATCTTCGTAAGTTATCTTAAAAGTTTTGTCGGTTATGGAAACTTTATTTAACAGGTCTAGAGCTGAAGCGCCATAGATCAGCTTGACTTCCGGATAAACTCTCACGCGACCGTCGCCGTAATCCATCATTAAGCTGACCTGAATGTTCCTGCTTCTGGTAATTATGCCGCTTAAGCCCCCGTCTGGGCTTAAAATGGTTACGGTTTGTTCCTGGCCGATTAAAATACCGGCGATCCAAATAACCACCGCCAAAACGCCGCCGATGATGATTCTGGTTAATTTGGTTAAATGATTCTGCATATTATTTCTTAGGCGTTTTTGCCGGAGGGTTGGCGACGGATCGTTCCTTTGGCTTGAACGGCGCCAGGCATGACTTTTGAGTTTTTTTTGTTCAAGAGCTCCTCCAGTTCTTTTTGAAAAGTCTTAACATCCTCAAACGCCCGATAAACAGAGGCAAAACGAATATAAGAAACCTTATCAAAACTTTTCAGCCTTTTCATGACCTGTTCGCCGATAAATTGGCTGGTGACTTCATCTTTTTTCTTTTTCTGAATATCCCTCTCAATGGTGTTGATCAATTTTTTAAACTGGTCCTGGCTATAAGGGCGTTTTTGCAAAGCCCGCCTTAAACCTAGTTCCAGCTTGTCCCGCTGATACGGTTCTTTGACTCCGTTCCGCTTAATCACGGTCAAATTAAGAATCTCAATTTGTTCGTAAGTGGAAAATCTAAAACCGCACTTTTGACATTCACGCCTTCTTTTGATGGCAAAGCCCTGTTCAGTCAAACGCGAATCATTAACTTTGGTATCTTGAGCTAAACAAACTGGACATTTCATAGTTGAGTCAGGCGTTACTTGTTATTAGTTATGAGTTACGGCTGATTGGGTTAAGCCTTAAGAGTTATCCGCCCGACTCGTTGTTGTGGCGGGCTGGCACGATACACGCTACGCTACCTGGATTTATTAGAAAAATTATGATAATCGTGCGTAAACCGTCCCTCATAACTTTTAACTCCGGCTATTTCCCCATTTTTTTTCTGATAAAAGTGGGGATGTCCAGTTCTTCTTCCTGTTTGGTTTTTGGAGGCAAATCAACTTTGTCGGCATCTTCGGCCTTGCTTGGTTTTTTGGAGAATAAACTTTTAGCCACGACCGTGGCCTTATCTTCCACCGCTTTATACTGGGGGTAAGCGTAACGGTCTTCTTGTCTGGAGCTTTCCGGTTCGGCTTCGCTACGGGCGGAATTAAAACCCGTGGCAATAACCGTAATTTTTACCTCGTCGTTAAGGGATTCGTCAATGATGGCACCAAAAATCACTTTGGCGTTGGGATCAACGGAAGAGGTAATCACTTCGGCCGCCTCATTAACTTCATGCATTGATAAATCGGTGCCGCCGGTGATGGTAAACAGCACCCCTTTGGCCCCCTTGATTGATAATTCCAAAAGTGGGCTGTCTATGGCCGTCCTGGCCGCTTCCACAGCCCGGCTTTCACCGCTGGCTCGGCCAATGCCCATCAAGGCCGAACCGGCCTCTTTCATAATGGCCTTGACGTCGGCAAAATCAACGTTAACCAATCCGGGAATAGTGATTATTTCGGAAATACCCTGAACCCCCTGCTTCAGCACCTCGTCCACGATGGCGAAAGCGTCCAGCAGGGAAGTTTTTTTATCAATCACCTGCAAAAGCCTGTCGTTAGGTATGGTAATAATGGTATCAACTTTATCAATCAGATTGTCCAAACCCCGCTCGGCGATGCTCTTTCTTTGAGCGCCCTCAAAAGAAAAAGGCTTGGTCACCACCGCCACGGTTAAAGCGCCGGCCTCCTTGGCGATATCAGCCACAATCGGAGCCGAACCCGTGCCGGTGCCGCCGCCCAGGCCGCAGGTTAAAAAAACCATGTCGGCCCCTTCCATGATCGTCCTGATTTCTTCTTCGCTCTCTTCCGCCGCCTGCGCGCCCAGTTCCGGATCCATGCCGGCGCCCAGGCCGCGGGTGGTGGCTCGGCCGATATGCAGTTTATGAGTCGCTTCATTATTATTTAAAGCCTGCGCGTCGGTATTGACGGCGATAAATTCAATGCCCTTGAGTTTAGACTTGATCATCCGGTTACCCCCCAAGCCGATAACTTTTATTTTTGCAAAGGTTTCAATATCCGGTTTTATTTCTATGGATTTAGATTTTGCCATGTTTTTGTAAGTAATTAGTAACTAGTAATTAGTAACTGGAGATGAATCCGGCACTCGCCGGATAAATTACTAATTATCGATTACCAATCGCCAACCGCTATGGCAGCAAGGACTTAAACCAGCGCTTCATTTTACTGACCGCGTCGTCCACGGAAGAAAAATTGGGCAAACGAAACTTGGCCGACTTATGCGAGCTTTGACTACCCCAGATTGCCAGGCCGATGGCGGTGGCGTAGCTCGGATCGTTGATTTTATCAATGGAACTTTCGGCGGCGCCTTGAGGCAGCCCGATCACTACCGGCAGTTTCAATTTTTCTTTAGCCAGGTCAATCAAGCCGTTAAGCTTGGCGCCGCCGCCGGTTAAAACCACGCCGGCCGGCAACAGGCCAAAACGGTCTATTTTTTTAAGTTCGGCGTTAATTAGGCTGAAAATTTCCTCGCACCTGGCCTGAACGATTTCCGAAACGTGCTTAACGGAAATCATCGTGCGCTCTTTTTCCTGATCGGAAAATTTGGCCAAATCAATTTCATCGCGCTTATTGACCTTACGGCTGTCGGCCTGAGCGACTTCCAGCTTGATTATTTCGGCCGCGTCCACCGAAGTTCTGAGGCCGATGGCGATATCCGAAGTTATATGGCTGGAGCCGATGGGTAAAACCGCCGAATGCAAAATATCGCCTTCTTCATAAACGATCATGGTGGTGGTGTGATGGCCAAGGTTGACTAAGGCCACCCCCAGCTCCCGCTGTTTTTTATCTAAAGTGCTTTCGGCGCAAGCCAGGATACCAAAAACTAAATCGGTGATATCAACGCCGGTGCGGTAAATACTTTTGGTCAAATTCTTGATTTGGGCCGACAGGCCGATAATAATCTGCGTCGCAACTTCCAAACGCACGCCGGTCATGCCTACCGGATCCTTAATGCCGGTTTGATTATCTACTTTAAAATCACGGGGAATAACGTGCAAAATTTCGTGATTCGGGGGCGTGGCAACCGCTTGCGCCGCTTCTATCGCCCGTTCCACGTCCTCTTCGGTAATTTCCTTATCGGCTTTGGCCACGGCCACAACGCCGCTGCTCTCCAAAGTTTTAATATGCGTGCCAAAAATGCCCACCACCGCCGATTCCACGGGCAGGCCGGCCATGCGCTCCAGCTGTTCCAAAACTTCGGAAATGCTGGAAACGGCATCCTCAATATCCGTCACCATGCCCTTGGCAATGCCGGCGGAAGGCCGTTCAGCCGCGCCAATAATTTCCAAATTATTATCTGGAGTTTTTTTAATCAGAACAGCCCTGATATTATGCGAACCAATATCCAAACCGGTTATATAGTGATCTTGCGGCATTGTATTTAGGAATTTGAAGTTTAGGATTTTTAGAAACGTAAAACAAGAAATAAGAAACCAAATCTAAAGATTATCCAGTTTCTAATTTCCAGCTGGCAATTTCTAAGCTTTATTATACTAAAAAAAAGCCTTGCCGGCAACTGTTAAACTTTTCCACAAACTTGATTTATGTTGAACAAATTTATTGTTCTGGTTTGTCAAATAAGTTTTACCTCAGCTTAGCGTCAGGCCGGAGAATTTCACCCTGCAAATCAACCATCCGCTTGAACTTCTTTTCCGTTTCGTGGGTATAACCCCGCAAATGAAGCAAACCATGGATAAACAACCAGCCAATCTCTTGCTTCACCGGAATTTTGTTTGTTTTTGACTGACGGACGGCCCGGGCATAACAGATGAATATCTCGTCAATTTCGGTAAATGACAAAACGTCTGTGACCGCGTCCTGGTGGCGGTAAAGACGGTTTAATTTTCTTATCATCTGGGGGCCGATAAAAACCAGGGAAACCGGCCAGTCGGCTTTTATTTTTAACTGACAAGCGGTGGCCTGAGCCAGCTTATTTAAAAAGCCCCCCCAAGCGAGAGGCATTTTAACCTGATAACTGATTTCCAGTTTAAGCATAAAAACAATTCAGAGTTTAAACACCCTCCTCCGGCACCGTTGGCTCAGTAGAAGTTGAAGCTGCCTCGGCCGCCGGCGGTTCCGCTGAATCAACAAAAATGAAAGTTTTAAGAAACAGCTGGTAAGTGCTGTAAAAATTCATTTGGGCGGCGGCGCCGATATTATAAGTAATGATGTAAATATTAGAACCCACGCCCAAATAGGTGGTTAAACCGTTAGGCGACTGCACCGCCGGCAAATTATCAACTAAAAGAGTATTAAGATTTTTAGCCACTGCGGCCTCGTTTTGTTCCAGGTACCAGTTATAAGCCGAAAGGCCCAAGGGATTAGGTTGAATCATAATTTCCACAAATTCGCCGATAGCGGAATTAAAAATAATCTCTTTATTATCACCGGCAAAAGGCCTGGCCGTCCAGGTAGCGGGATAAAACAGGGAATAATGATACTCGCTGTTTTTATAAACATTTATTAAACCGGAATCAAATAATCTGGCGCCGCCGCCTTTAGTTGGATCGTATAATGACAAAATTTCGTTTAAATCCTCATAACCGTCGCCGTCGGTATCCCTTAAAGCGGAATCTGTCTGATATAAATTCTCTTCAACGTCGGTTAAAAGATCGCCATCCGCATCCTGACCAATGGCCGGTGGTACGTCTGCCAAAGGCGTCTTCGGCAAATCCGGCAAATTGGCATCAGGCGGGACGCTGACACCCTCTGTTTCGGCTGGTATAACGCCGGACGAGCTTAACTGATACTTGCCGGGCTCTAAAACTAAATTACCCAAAGTGCCGCCCGACTCAAGGGCGAAAGTGAAAATAAAATCTGATTTATCATCATTGGTTGAATAAGCATAGGCTTCGCCGTCCAGAGCGGGATTCTCAGGCACAATATTCAAATAATCCCTGAGCAGGGTGCTTAAAGCGCTGGGATAAACGCCCTGCTGGTCAAAATACATATTCAAAGCGGAACGAACGTCAAAAACATCCGTTAAACGTTGCTGATCGCGGCGCGCGGGGGTGTTGGTATCCTGATTAACGTTATTATTGGAGTTGCTGTTAACGTTATCATTAACATTGCCATTAGCAGGCGGAGTTATGTTGGTATTCTCCGCCGGGTTGGTCACAACCGGCCGGACAACAATCTCGGCCTGCTTTTGCCCGCTTAAAAAAATAACCACCGCGGCGATGACTGCCCCTAAAACGATAAAAATAACAATGCTTAAAATAACCCAGCTGATCCGGCCTTTCTTTTTAGGGACCCGGCCGGGCTGTAAAAATTTAGCTGGCATGGTATGAACATCGGTCCCCGGTATATCCTCGGCCAAAGTTTCCTCGTTTTCGCCTTCCACTTGATAGTTTGCCAAAATAGGATCTTCCTCTTTTTCGGTAGGAGTGAACATAGTCAATATTTTTTATTTTCAATTATCCGTGATGTGTTTAACCAATAATATAATCACGAAGCATGTCACGCGTATCATGTAGCATTTTTCCAACCCCCCCCCTAACTCGCCACGCTTAGCCGACGCCGCCTCCAGGCGAACGAGCCATCAGCGTGTCCGTGGATTATTTAGCGGCCTCTTCGCGTATCATTATTTTTATTTTAAATTTATTTGGGCTAAAGCAAGAATTATTATCTCATCAAGGGATTAAAATAACAAGAGGAGAATATCTGAAATTCATCCGGTAGCCCCTGAAGTTACGTAAACATGCTTCAGGGTGGCGATCAGGTTGCCGGATTTATTCTTCAAAATTCAAATCCAGTAATTTTCCCGGTCCTAGGGGGTTATAGCCGGCATCAACCTCGGCGCCGTCCAGGTAGCCGTCATTATCCGAATCGGGATTTAAAGGATTGGTATGCCAAACTTTGACTTCCTCGCGGTCAAACAGGCCGTCGCCGTCGGAATCCGGTTCAAAAGGATCGGTGCCATAGCTCTCTTCTTCCTCATCGCTTAAGCCGTCCTTATCCGAATCCTTGCCGGACTGGGAAGTTAAGCATTCTGCTGGCAAGGCGCAGCCATTTTCGTCATAACTTGTTACAATCTCGCCAGCGGGACAAAAATCCGGCGCCGGAGCTGTTAATTGAGGGCAATCCGGTTCAGCATTGGTATTTTCGTCAATTACCTCAGGATCATCCTCTTGGCCTAAATTTAAATTGGCTTCTTCGGGCTGTTGATTGACATTGGCAGGCAACAAATTTTCCGGATTAACCTCGGGCGATTGACCGGCTAAGCCGCCAAAAAATTTACTGTAAGCGTAATAACCGGCCGCCCCCAAAACCAGGACAACAATCAAAACAATCAGCCAAATCTTTTTGCCGCCGGAACCATGATCTGATGCAAGATCGTCGGGCAGTTCGGTTAAAGGCCTGAGCGGCCCAGCCGGCGGCGGCGTGGATTTAGAGCCGACCGCTTCCAAAGTGGGAATATTATCGGTTTCTCTGAACATATCCTCCGCGTGGTTGACCTTTGGCAGATCGGGCAATTCCAAACCCGGAGGCGTGGCTCCTGGGCGGGCATTAGTGGCGCCGTCAAAGGATTTTGGTTCAGGCGTCCTTGGGCTTGCCTGGGATAGTTTAGGCATAACCGTGGGTTCGGGATCCTGAGGCAAACCAGCCGGCGCTAGTGATTCATTCTGATTAACTGAATAAACCGGCCGAGGTCCTGACGAACCAACCGGCTTGATGTCATCCAGGGAATTAAGGGGATTTGATTGACCCGGCGCTTTGCCGGGAGCATTTTGATCGTCAAACATAGCGCTATAATTAAAATTTATAATTGAAATTTATAATTTACCTGTTCAACCTCTCATGATTATAACTTAAGGTAACTCGGAAAAACATGACAGCTTATAATTGTCTAAGGGTACTTGATCACACAAAGCTGAATTATTAGACTGTCTGGCCTGATTGGAAAAAATAATGCTGTAGCATTCATCAACCAGATTATTGTTCTGTATGTATGACAAATCACAATAACTCAAATCGTTATGATTAGTCATCACGCCGGATCGGCAATCACTTTTTCTGGTCTCGCTATTAATGTTATCACACAGGGCGATATTGTCATTATTCAGGGCTGAGACGTGACTGACCAAATCAACGCAACCAGACTTAGCGGCTTGGTTTTGAATCAAGTCGCAATATTTTAAATCATTTCTGGAGTAAGCAAAATTTTCATAACACTTATCTTGCTGGCCAGATAACTGACTGCACAAATCAGGATTATCTAAAATAAAAACCTGCTGCAACTGGACCCTGTCTAAACATTCCGTAGAATCTGGCTCAGCGCAAACTCTCTGGACTCTGTTTAAATAGGCCGCATTATCTGTTTGTTCCAATGTTAGCAAATCCTGATCGGACAAATTATCCAAAATCGTCGGCGGCTCCATCAACTGATCAGCATTTTTAATAACTGACTGATCATTGGTCTTGCTCCGGGAAGTTGGCAGATTAGCCATGTTGTCTGATTCTGCCTGATTCGGCACCATTGTCTGCTCGGCTGTCTGGTTAGCCTTAAAACAACCGGTTAAAATTAAAGGTAAAATGACTAACGACACCAAAAATTTTATTTTTTTTATTGATGGCATAATAAATTAATCCGCCGGGGTAGTTAGCGGCTCAAAATTAGAGTTGCCCACAAACGGCCAATGACTCCAGGGACAATAATAATATCTAGGATTAGATAAAATTATCTGAGCGTCAGGCCCGCCGCTAAAGTTTATTTCGATAGTGCCGGTGTTGTTAGCACCCTGCTGACAAACAGTATTGGTATTGCCACTCGGATTTTCCTGCAAATCAATAATAAAATCGGTAACTAAATTATTAACCGGAGTTACAATACCTTGACTAATATCATTATATTTCAAAGCTACTTCATCTACCGGAATAGCCCCGGCAATGGCCTGATACATTGAATTAAGTTGAGCGGCATTTAAAGTAGCGTAAGCCCTGTTAAAAACATCATTCTCATTTTGCCATTCGCAATCAATACCGCAGCCAGACTGGCCGTCGCAGTCCTCAAATTGAGCGTAATTTACAGTAGCGCACTGGGTAACACCGTCACCGCATGTGCCATTAGTGGCATCCCGACAAATATTACCACCGCAAGTACAGTTGGATGGCACTTGTTCGGCTTTACTAGACAAACCATTCATATAAGCAATTAAAAGGTTATCATTGGTTAAAGCGACCGTAAAAATGTCAAAGCCATTGTTTCTCAAAGCGTCTGCTTCATCCAAAGCCTCATGGTCGTTACTAAAGTTGCCATCTGTCATAAATATAACAATTTTATTCTGCACTCCTCCCCAATCCAAATCAGAGGTAATGGAGCCAAAAGCCTGATCATGCCAAGTGTTACCTAAAGTATTGGAATAAGCATTAACAAAATCTTTTAGCTCTGATTTTTCATCCAAACCTCTAAAATCTGAATCCAGACTGACGATATCACCATACGAGATCAGCGCCACCTGAGCCGAAGGGTTGGTATCAAACAGGGTATCCAAAGCGTTACCCGTACCGGCGATAGCTGTTTTAAGCATTTGCATCGTAGAACTTGGGCCTGATCCCATGCTACCTGACCTGTCCGAGACAAAGACTATGCCTGTGGAAGCGCCGCCCACATTATCTATTGCCATATCCACCAGCAAATTACCACTCAGCTTACATGATGGCAAAGTGACCGAAGTGCTTTCCCCGGCATGCAGAGTCACCGGCCAGTTATCAAAATCATTATCCTCAATCACAAAATGATCCAAATACCCCCAATCAGCTTCACCGTTAATGAGATCACGGGTACAATGCCAGTCCATGGAACAAGCCGCGTCACCGCAAATAGCCGTACCATAATCGGCCGGCAGAGAGGTATTTAAATTATAACCTTCAACCAAATCACGGTTAGCCTGGGTGTTAAGCTGATCGGGTTCAGGGCAGGCCAAGCCGCACTCGCCGCAGTCGGTAACGCTGGTGTTTAAATTGGATTCGCAAGCACTATCGCCGTCGCAATCCGCCCACGGCGGCTGCAAACAGCTATAAGCGCAACTGCCGACGTTACAGGCGGTGCCGGTTTGCGCCGGACCGGAATGGATGACCTCGTCAACGTAAAACTCGGCGGCGCCATCAAAAGAATAAACGAATATTTCGGCGGAGTTATAACCGTTGGCGCCGCCGGCGCTATTACTGGTGGCCAGCCGGTTCTCCAGTTTAAACCAGCCGGTTTGGCCCGCGGGCGAAACCCAATCGCTTTGCGGCAAACGGTCGGTGCCCCAAAAAGTTAAAGCCGCTCTGCCGCTGACCACGTAAACCCAGACCGAAAGATCATAAGTTGTTAAAGGCTCATAAGAAACATCCTGCCAAATACCCTGACTGCCTCCAGTTGCGGTAATATGCACGGAATAACTGCCATCATGAACGTGCTGGCTGACAATTTCATAAGCAGCTGGGGGGGCTGGGTTGACGGTTAGTTGCCAGGGACTTAAATAACCCGTTTCAAATGAAGTATTGGCAATAAACTGCAATGGGCTTAGGCAACTGTTACCGCAAAAGCCGCAGTTATTGGCATCGTTTAAATAATTGGTTTCACAATCGGCCGGAGGATTTTCACAATTCAGATAATCGCTATAAGGATCGCAGGCATAACCGCAACTGCCGGAAACGCAGCTGACAATGGTGTAATCGCTATACAAAGGATCAAATTCGGCTCTACAATCATTACCACAGGCACTGCAGTTCTCGGGATCAGAAGAAATCTGAACTTCACAGCCGTCATCATCATCATTAAAAAGATCACAGGCGCTAAAGCCGTCCTCACAGCCTGTCACCTGGCAGCTGTTGCTGCAAACGGTATTCGGCGGGCGGTTAGCCCCGTCGCACTCTTCGCCGGGTTCAATGGTGCCGTTGCCGCAACTGCCGGTATAAGGCGCGCCGCCGCCGGTACAATAAACGCGGCACTGTTCGTTATGATCTGCCGGCCGGCAAGCCGGATTACCACTAGCGCAATCCCAGGCTCCCAGACCGTTGGCACCATCACACTCTTCGCCATAATTAATATCCACCGTCCCGTTGCCGCAGTAGCCGCCCAAATCTTCGCAGGCCAAACTGCAATCATATTGATTGTTGAGGTTGTTACCCAAGCCAAAGCCCTGGGCGCCGATGGGCGCCGAAGTGTCACAGCCTTCGCCAGCATCAACCAAACCGTTACCGCAGTAGCCGCCGCAATAAGCCGGATATTCGCCCACGGGCTCAAACCACTGGCAGTTATCCTGGCAGCCTAAAATCTGCGGATTAGCCCAATCATAGCCCAAGGGGCACCAATTATGATGCTGGCCGGGCTCGCATTCTTCCGTTGGCGGTTCTACCACGCCATTGCCGCAGGCCTGGCCGATAACCGTTTGGTCACAGCCTGCTACCTGGTCCGGGCTTAAAATCAAATGATCGGTATTTAAGAAAACGTAGCCGCTGTTATTCTGCGGCTGCCAAACCTCAGCCACCCCCCCCCCGGCGTAAGGCATTTCCATTTTGGCGGATAAAAAGTAAGTCGGCACGCCGTTAGTTAAAGGCCCGTCCTGATCCAGCTGATATTGATAGCGGTAAAAATAAGAGGCGGCATCGCAGGCAAAAGCTCCCTGCTCGTTATTAGCGGAAGGGTTCCAACAGGTGTTAGGATCATAGCCGCAAGCGGCATCCTGAGGAACCAAAGAGACATCGTCAATATAAAACTCGTTACCGGTAGCCGTACTGTAAGTTAAGACACTGATTGCCTGATCCGGCGATTCATCATTGGTATCAATTTCCGTTTGCAATTGATACCAGCCCGTCTGATCAGCCGGAGTGGCAACGCTGACGTTATCACCGTATTTTAATTGCGCCTGGCCGGAAACTACGTAAATCCAGGCTGAAAGGTTATATAAAGAATCTTCCGCCAAACTAACCGGTTGGCTAACGCCCGCGCCGGCAGTATTACTATACAGAATCTGCAATGATTGTTCTCCGGACTTGATATAATCAGCCTCGGCGTTAATGATCCGGCTGGCTCCGCCCTCGGCTGTCCAACTCAGAATATCACTTTCAAAGCCGGGGTTGATTAAATTAACGGTACAGGCCAAACAGCCGTTAAAATTATTAAGCGGATCAACGGGCAAATCAGTACCCACGGCTTGGCCTAAAGTCTGGTTCCAGGACGGCCATTTGGAGGTGCTCATGCCAGGCAAATAACTGCCGGCCGCCAAGCTGGGATAATTACTTCTTAAAACAATACTGTCAACAAAAAATTCGGCCGGCCCTTCATGAGATCTGAGATAAAGTCCGTTATCATAACCGTTGGCTTCAAGAGCGGCGCCGATAGTTTGTAAAACATTATGGAGCTGAATCCAGCCGGTATAATTTAGCGGGCTATACCAGCCGCCATGATCATTGCCGTAAAAAGTCAGCTGGACTTGGCCGGAAACAACGTAAACCCAAGCCGACATATCATAATTGGTATTTGGTTCCAAAAGCATCATTTGATAAATACCTTCAGTATCAGCGTCAGCGGTGATATGCAATGATTTGCTCCCACGTTTAACTCCGGTAAAATCTGTATTAACCTCAACTACAGGGGTATTTTCAATCTGCCAGTTATCTAGCCCTTGTTCAAAATCGTTATTTTGAATTTTGTCCTGATGACTCAGGCTGTATTGATCAAGACTTTCCTGCATGGTTGAAAGGCCGGCCAGGCGTTCAAGATCGTTGGTAATATAATCCTTAAAATAAGGATCCTGAACATTAGTATTAAATTCCAAATTTTCCGCTAACCGGTTAAAGATATCAAGAGTGGTCTGGCTGGCGCCCGAATTGTAGGAAATCAGAAAAACATTGGTATAGGCCTGAGTAACATTATCGCCGCCGTCAAGGTTAATGGTGGTGCCGGCCACGTAAACGGTCCGGCCGTCCTGAATGGCCGGATAACCGTCTATGGTCAAATTGGCTAAGGCGCCCTGCTGAGCAACGGGAATATTCTTTTTATACCAGTCGGCCGGGCTTAAATGATAATAATTGCTGTAAACCCTTAAACCGATAATATCGTCGGAGACGGCAACGGGTATTAAATATTCTTTAAGCAAATCATCCTGCGGCCCGTCATAAGCATTGCCGGCGCTTGAGGTAATGACCCAGCCGTCGCTCCCCACCTGGCCTAAGTCGGCGCCTTCATAAATGGCGGGCAAATCATCCTGCGTGCCATAATCACCGTTATCGCGGCAGTAATGCAAAGCAAACTTAAAACCCGTATGGGGATTATTTTCGTCATAATACCTTAAATCAGCATTTTGATTATAAGACGGCCAGGGATTTTCGCATAACTCAACCACGGCTACGCCCGCATCGGACAAATTCTCGCGGTTATACCAGGGCGGGAAAACCGCCTGGGCGGTAATATCAGTTTCGCCGTTATTGTTAGCCGCCAAAACGACCGAGGAATCATTGGCAAAATCGGCGCAGTCGGGATAATAATCCTCAAAAACAGAACAATCGGCCGTCAGGGCGATACCGGTATCTTTGGAACTCCACTGCCAGTCCCATTCATAAACACCCGGGATTGGACTTAAAGCCTGGCTACCCTGCGGCGCGCTGGCATAGCCGGTCGCCTGATAAACTTTATCAACATCGCCAAACTGATCGTAATCTTCACCCTCATAAAGATTATCAGCCGGATTATCATGGCTAGAAGTAAAGGTCCAGCGGTTATCGCCCGTTTGCGCGTTGGCGGTTACGGCCACAAAACTCAACTCGCACACATCCTCGCCGGTGCCGAAATAATAAGCATAATTATCCCCGTTGTTCGGATTAACCAACTCCAAACCGTTAAGGCTCTTAAGGCCGTCAGCGCCGCCTAAAACCAAAACCCTGATCAAGGCCTCAGCCGGCAAAGGCCTGGTTAAGTTAAACCTGGCTTGAGCGGTCCCGGCAACATGGCTGAGCGCCCAATCGCCGTAACCGCTTACAGGACACCAGTAGCCGCTGGCGGGCAGGATAAAAATTTCTATTACCTCATTAGCGGCATACGCCCGGCCTAAAAATCTGTTAAAAAGGTTGCCGAATAAATCCGGCATAAAATTATTGATAAAGCGGGCAATCAACGTTCTGAAAATAAGGGTTTTGCCGGACAAAGGCGATTGGCTGTCAGACAAAGCAATCTGCTCGCAAACGCCGCTTAAAGGCAACTGAGCCGTCTGCCAGGCGGGCATATAGCCACGGTCAGTCTGGCTCAAAGTATTATTATTTTGGGAGCTGTCCTCAAGCTGGTTGCCGTTGCCTTCATTCATTTCCCAAGCGGCAATCAAAGACGCCTGCAACTGACCCCCAACGCCGAGCGGTTCATTAGACTGCTCCTGAATCAAACCGCTGATATTCAGCGGCAAGCCCACGGCAAATTTATATAACCGGAACGAGGCCAAAGAACCGTTAAAAGATGTCGGTCCGGGTCCGTAAGCGCCAAGACCGGCGTCTTCATTATTGGATAAATCGCCCACGGAACTGATGATAGCGGACGAATCATCAACCTGACCGTCAATATAAAATCTGGCCAGGCCGTCACGATCGGCCGTTAAAACAAGGTGATGCCAGGCGTCATCATTCACCGTCCTCACGGAAGTAAAAGCCACGTCATCACCCCGTCAGCGTAAAGCACTAAAGCCCAGCCGGTTTCGCCCCATTTTTCAAAAATAGGGCTTTGCGCACTCGCGGCGGTTTTTAGCCAAACCTCGGCCATAAAATCGCTGGTGCCGACGTTAAGACTCTCGGCTGCGCCGGAGTCAATAAAGACAAAATCGCCTGCTCCGTCAAAAGTCAAAACCGTCTCGTCAACTAACGGTACATTTTCGCTATGGTAACTCACGGAAATGGTTTGATTATTAACGGTCTGTTCATCCAAATATTTATCAAAATCAAGGCTGACCAAAGAGTTAAGGCAAACGTCGGTGGCGTAATTTTCAGGCGCGGTCTCAATCACGCTCGGACCGGAAACTTCGGGCATAACCGTCAGTTCGGCCCCGTTGGTTATTGTCTCAATCGTTGCTTCCACCCAGGCGGAACCCGCGGCCTGGCTTAAAGTGTCAGCGTTATTGGGTGGTAAGGGCGATAAAGCGGCGACGTTCTCGTTGGTTAACGACCAGTGATTAACCGGGTTGGATAAAGCCAAATCAAACTCATCGTAGCCGATGGCTTCCCAATTCTGTTCCTCACCAATAAAATTTTGGGTGCTGGTTGGGCTTAAGTTAACATAATCAACCTGGCACATTTCATCAACCGTGGTAAAAGTCCAATTACAGCTTTCTGCAAGACTATCCCAGTCGGCCGGACAACCCTCTGCGGTCAAGCGCAAATCCCCCGAACTAATGCCGTTGGCACCGCCTTTAACCGTAACGGTATAAACAATATCCGGCGTCCATAAATAAGTGCCGCTAGCCGGCCGCAAACTGACAGCCTGGCGTGAACCGTTATGGGTAATCAGCAACAGCCGGTTAATCTGCGCGCCAGCCGAATCATAAGTCACCTGAAAATTACCAGGGTTAATGGCTGACTCGTCCAAACCCAGATTGAATTCCGCGCGGGCGAGCGCGTTTAGGCAGACGTCATCACCAGCGGGCATATAATTCTCCAAAGTCAAAACTTGCGGCGTGCCAACGGTCACCTGGCCGTTAGTCCCGCTGTTATAAACGTAAGCCCCGCCCGACCTGATAGCTGATCTGATATAGCTTAAGCCGGGATTTTCGGCCGTCACCGTAGTTTGGCCGTAAGCGCCCAGAGAAACATCGGGATCAACAGAAGCAATATTGTCGCCGGTTGAAAAAAATGGCGGCACATCATTGATATTTAACTCGGAACTCCAGTTCCAAATAGTCTCAGCCGGCAAGAGTAACAACTGGCAGGTCGCGCCGCTATAACCGTTGGCAACGTAATCATAAGTTTGGTCCACCGTCAAAGTCTGGTTGCCCGGGCTGACATTGATGCTATCAATCTGGCACCAAGTGGCGTCGGCTCTGGTTCTAAATTGCCAGGACCGCATGCCGATTAAGGGTACCCCATCGGCGCTTAAAACGTCCTCGGCTAAACGAATTTCAAACCAGGCATCGGTCGCTAAAGCGTCAGCGGGAGTATAAACGAATTCTATGGCCGTTAGATTGCCGCCGGGTACAATCTGATCATCATCTTCGGCCACCAAATCAGCGCAACCAAAATCGTCGCATTGATATAAGCCGACATTGCCGGTAGTTAAAGTGGAAGCGTCCATGGGAATATTAAACCGGGCATAGACGGCGGCGTTAGCGCAGACCGACTGCTCATTAGGCCAAGGGGTGGGACTGCGGTTAGAACCGTTACTGCAACTGTAATCCATGACAATATGGGCTTCCGGCGGAATGATATTCAAAGGCGCCTCTGTCATCGGGAAAGGCGGCACATCGGAAATTTGCGCCGCCACAAAGGCGACCTCCGGCTGTTCAACCAAACCGGCGCCATAAAGCCAGTTATGGGAATTGTTTAAAACGTCCTGATCCTGCAGTTGAGCGTCAGCGTTATCAGTGCTCCAGTCCCAGTTAAAAGTATCGGCACAAATGGCGCAATTGCCGCCATTAATACCATAAGAATTATAGGCCGCTGTCTGAAACCTAGGGATAGGGCCAAAGTTGGAATGCTGAGTTCTGTCCGGCGGATAAATGCTCACCTGATCGGCCGAACATAAGCCGTCTGCTCCCTGGGTTTTGAAACGCCAGACATAAGGCTGGGCCAAAGGAATTCTTTGAATTTCCTCATTGAGCGGATTTATAAAAATACCCTTTAGGTTCGTGGTCAAAGTAACCTGATACCAGGTATTAGGCGCCAAATTATTAACCGGATCAAAGGTCACGTATTCGGGACTGGTGTCGGTAAAGGTTGTTTCGCCCCAAGGCCAGTTGATTTGCAAACAACCGGCCTGGTCAAAGACATCTGCCAAGCCGCAATTTTCTAAAATCACGTTAACATTGCTAAAAGTGCTGTTATCCATGTCAACATTGAATTCAACGCCGAAGTTCTGATTTATAAAAATCGTATCATAGCCGTTCCAGGGATATTTAAGAGGCGAAGGTGACGCGTTGCCGCTGACGCAACTGCCTCTTTCCACAACCTCGGGCACCAAACAATCCCAGCAGGTGGTAAACTGCCACTCATAAAAGGCGGCATTTTCGGGTGAGCCCGGTTCAACCGATGTGGCCACGTTAAAATCAACGGCATTACTGGATTGACCGTTATTATTAACGCTGACGTTGCCGGTGACTGTGCCGGCAGGCACGGTCACGTAGATTAAATTGTTGTTACTGCCGGCCTCAGGCGCCAGATTGTCTTGATTGGAAAAATCAACAACGGCGCCGCTAAATGGTTCGCCGGCAATTTCCACGATCGTGCCAACGGGCCCCTCATTGGGATTAAGGCTGCAGATGCCCGGCGTAACCTCCAGACTTTCGTCATAAATAAAATTGTCTGACGAGACTGCCTCCTGGCCGTCTTTGATAACAACCAGCGGCGCCCCGCCTAAAATCACTTCGCCTGATTCAATGAACGGCACCTTGACCACGATCTGGTTATCGGACCAATAATTAGTGCCGCACTCCTGGGGAAATTCAAAATTACCTTCCTCAAAACCGTTATTGGTCAAAAATCTGACGGTGCGGACATCGGTTTTTGTCGCGCCAAAGCCTGAGCCGTGAATGGTGACGTACTGGCCCGGCGCGCCGGCGGCCGGTTCAAAATAGCTTACGGATAACGCCTCGGTCTCCTCGCCCAAAACATTAAAGTAAATACCGTTACTGCTCCCGCCTTCCACCTCCACTCTAACCGGCGCCTGTCCGGGTTGTAAATTTGGCACCTCGGCCGTCACTTCATCATGATCTAAGAAAGAGGACCAGACAGGATTGGCGGCCAGGTTCTCGCCCGGCTGATCGCCAAAATAAACGCTGCGATTTAATCCGTCACCGAACTGCGTGCCAAAAACGGTGAACTCCGACTCAAACAGGCCTGCGTCAGGCGCTAGGCCGCAGACCCCCGGATAAACCGCGTTGGGATCTAAAGTGAAATTTTCATAAATATTACTGGATAGTGTTTGACGGGTGACAACACGCCAGCCGCTTAAGCCAGCGCCGCTGGCTGACTCAGGCACCTCCACGATTATTTGATTGTCTTGCCAGGTTACGGCACAGCCTGCCACAGCCGGAGCCAAGGCCTCCGCAACATGGCCGTTGGGGTCGGTAAACCACACCTGGCCCGGCTCAGATCCAAAATGCTGGCCTAAAATGGTCACCCAGTTGCCAGGCGCCCCGTCTGCCGGATCCACCGAGAAAATAACCGGCAAGGGTACGCAATAACAGGTAGCAACATCGCAAAGATTGGAAGAACAGGCGGCGTTATCCGGGTTGACGCATTCACCGCCCAGACCAAGCTCGCCGCACAATTCACCTTCGCAAACCGCGCAATCGCCACCGCAATCCAAACCGGTTTCGCCCAGGTCGGGATCTATCTGCCCGTTAAAACAATGGCTAGGCCTGATCATCACTTCAATCGGATCCGACCAGGCATCATGGCCGGCGACATCATAAGCCCTGGCCTGCAAAACGTAAGTTTGATTAGTTTGATAACTGTTAGTCTCCCAATAAACAAAACCTTCGTACGATAAAGGGGGCGGCGGAGTGGGGCTGGCCGTATCCATATAGCCATTTTCTAAATAAAAATCTATTTGACTCAGACCGCCGTCATCTTCGGCATAAGCGTACAGTTCATACAGTTCATCGGCGGACAAGTTTACTCCATTGTATAAAGCGGTAGACGGATTGCCTATCACCTGAGTCAGATTGACCGGCTCAGGCGGAGTAACGTCCACCAGCTCGCCGGTGGTAAATTCCGCTTCACAGACGCCGAAGCCGCAATTAACCGTCTGGCCGTCAAGGCTCACTAAGGCAACGCCTTCCGTATCGCTCACTCCTATCTTATAAAGCTGATTTTCTTCCAGGCAAAATACGCCGGGAAAGCCAGGACATTCCAAGGCGGGCGTAAAAGTCACCAAACGGTCAGCCGCTAAAGTTAAAATGCCGGCGGTCTCTTCATAATTGCCGTCGCCTAAATCTTTTAAAACCCTCAGGCTTTGAGGAAAACCGTCAGTCGGATTAATGACGCTGGCCGGATCAACATGGCGGTTAAAGGTTACCTGAACAACCACATTTTTAATATTCAAATTGCCCTGGGGACTGATTGACTGGGCGATGAAACTGCCGGACGGATCAAAATTACTGTCGCACGGCAGATTGGTGATGTAACAGCTGCCCCACTGATTATTAAGCTGACATTCGCGCTGGCGCTGGCAATCCCCCAGATTGTTGCAAGCCTCAATGGCGCCCGGCGGCTCGCAGGCTTCGCCCGGCACGGTCGCTTCGCTGATCTGGTTGATAATAAAAGTCACAATGGCAAAGGCTGAAAAAATAATAACCAAACCGATAACGCCGTTGACTAAAATCTTTTTAGCGAAGGAAATCTTATCGGCTTCGCCGCCCGAACTCAACCAAACATAACCGCCGTACAGCATAACGATTAGGGCGATTAGTCCTAAAAAGCCCAAAAGTATCTGGATGATCCTGACGATCAATTCTTTTAAGTCAGTTGTGCCTAAACCGGTATCGCCCGCAACTTCCAGGCCCAAGGAGGCCTGGGCGCCGACCAGCTGCGGCATAACCAAAAAACTTATGATGAAAAATAATAAGCCGATAAAGAAAATTTTTTTGGTCTGCGCTGTCATGATGAAAAAATTATTCTAGCTATGTAAAACTGTCAGCTGAGAAATCGCCGCTTACGGACAATCACCGCCCGAACCTGGTCCGCAGGCGGGATAAAAACAGTTCTGATAAATATCGCGGATGCCGGAAGTTAATCTGGGATTATAGGTGGTTAAAGGATCTAGATAGGGCGCATAGGTTCTTATGACCGCTTGATCGCGGTTTTCGGCAGGCACGTTTTCCTTATAGACGATAAAACCGGCCGCGGGATAACAGGCGGGATCAGAGGGAAACTCCTGGCCGCCGGAACAAACCTGTTTAAAGATGGCGGCATTTTCCGAATTCAAACTGCTACTCATTAATTTGCTATTGAACGGCGCTTTAACTTGGCGGTTCAACGGCACCAAAGCCTCATCGTCTGCGGGCTCTAACGGTTCGGTCACATAAGGCGGTTCCAGCCACATCTCAGCGTTGGTCTGAAAATTCCAAAAATAATTGTCAGCCGGCGGGCCTTCGGGCGTGCCGTTAACATCGGCGCCCAGCTCGCCGCCGCCATCAAGCGAATTGCCGGCCGCGTCGGAAACGCCGGATAAAGGATTATAAGGATCAACTTCAGCCGCCACGGCCGTCACGTGCAAACTGGCGGCGGGTGGCAAACAATAAACTTCTTCGCCGCAGGAGTTCTGAATCGGCTGATTAAAATCATCCAAGCAGGGGGTATTAGCGACAAAAGTCACGGTCCTGAATTGATTGCTGATCACAAATTCACCGCCGACATACTTGGTCAAGCCGCCGTCCTGATAAGCCACACGCAAATTAGTAAAAGTATCGGGTATAAACTGCCCATTACCGTCCACCTCCGCCAAACCGATGGTGGCGGCCGCGTTAACCGCTTCGCTAAAATCAATTTGCACGACGGCATTCATGTAAACGTCGTTGCCTAAAGGAATGACTTCCGCCACCTGCGGCGGAGTCAGATCCAAAAAGTTGCTGACTTCAAAATACCAAGTATAGCCCCCCAGCAAGAATGCCGGCTGGCCGTTGGCTTTATCAATATTTTCCGTCAAGGTCACGGCATAACCGGTCGGGCCGGTGGCGTCGCCTAAATGCAAAAATTCATTTTGACCATAAGGATCAAAAACAAAATTTTTGTTATCCGGCGACATCGCCACCACCTGCTCCGTCTCTAGGGCCGTTTGATCGCTGAGATTGAGGATGCTGACAAAGGGATTATCCGGCGCCGTGCCCGCCAAATAACCGCAAGCGATGGCGAGGCCGGCGCACTCGGGCGGAACCTGGCCGTAAGGATTGACGATGACGGTTTCCGTATCCAGTTCTTCCTTAAAGCCCACCATGATTAACGTATTGCGGGGGATTTCATGAGCGCCCGGCTCCGGATAAACGCTATTTAAAATACCTCCGCCTAAGGCGTTGCCGGAAATATCAAAACCGACGCTGATGGCCTGGCCGTCCCCACCGGCACCGAACATGACTTCATTAAATTTATTAATCACATAGGTGACGATCCCAAAAGCAGATAAAATAATAACCAAACCGATAACCGCATTAAGCAAAATGCTCTTGGCTTTGGAAATCTTCTCCTGTTCGCCCTCTGAGGTCAGATAAATATAACCGCCATAAATGATGATAATCACCGCCACTAAACCCAAAAACCCCAGAAGAATCTGAATAACTCTCATGATCAGGACTTTAAGATCAACCGTGCCCAGACCGGTGCCTTCAATCGATTCCAGGCCCAATGAGGCCTGAGCTTGAACGGACGGCGCCAGATAAACAAAAACAGCCGCTGTCAGCAAAATAACTACCAACAAAGCAGCTGTTTTTTGAGCATACAATTTACGTGGCGCTTTCCAGAATTTTACAATCTTTCTGCAAAAATTTATCCAGACAATCTCAACGGCGGATGATTGCAAAACTCGCGAGAAAACGCGGGATTTATCCAGCCCCGCCCCGGTTAAGCTCGGGGTGCTGGATTTATTTACAAAAAATTGCATGGAAATTTTTAGATTTTGTTTTAACCGTCCTTTAGGCAAGCAATTCCTTGACAATCGGGCTCACCCGGGCGCCATCGGCCCGGCCAGCGAGCTCGGACATGACGAGTTTCATCGCCCGGCCAAAATCTTGCTGCCCCAAAACGTTATCCTTAATAATCTTAGTAACCACGTCCTTAATGGTTTGATCATCAAGCTCGGCCGGCAAATACCGCTGAATGACCGAGAGTTCAAAAGCTTCCTGAGCCTCTAAATCCAGGCGGCGACCCTGATGATAAACCTCAATGGCCTCCTGCCTTTTTTTAGCTTCTTTTTTTAAGACTTTAATGATATCTTCTTCTTTCAGTTCAGCCCTTTTAGCGATTTGTTCATTTTTAAGGGCTGATTTGAGCAAGCGATAAATATCAATTTTTTTTTGATCTTTGGCCTTGGCTGACTCTAAATAATTATTATCAAGGCGCTGCGATATTTCAGTCATAAATCTCAAAAAAAATCCTTATTTCTTTTTAAAACCGCCCTTTCTTTTGCTATCCAAAAGCTCATCTAGCTTGCCGATCTTTCTTAAGTACTCTCGTTTCTTGTTCATCTCTCCTCTTCTGAGAGCTTTAAGCTTCTGAGCTCTTTTATTTAACTGTTTGGTAAAATATCTGACCTTTTTGGCCTGAATTATCCTACCGCTCTGCAGAAGTTTTTTGGAAAATCGCCTCATCAACGATTCAAAACTTTCTCCGTCTTTCTTTTTAACTTCTAGCACTTTGTTTCACCTTCCTTTCTAAAATTTTTAGATTATTTTACTTCTATAACTGATTTGATTGATTAACAAAAAATTCGCTTTCTACTACCATTAGAGATAACATAAAATAAAACAAAAGTCAAACAAAAATTAGACAGTTTTATCTTCAATGGCTACCCGCACCACCGCCATTTTTTCCAAACGCTTGCGCAACTCCGGCACGATTTTTTTATAGTCAACAACTTCCTGAATGCCGCCGTCCATATCCCTAATCATGACGGTGCCGTCAATAATTTCCTTTTGCCCTACGATAAGACAAAGCTTGGCACCCAAACGATCAGCCATTTCCAGTTGAGGTTTAATGCCGCTCTTGGAAAAGGCCTCAGTCACTTTAAATCCCGCCCGATAAAGCTCCTCAAATAAAACCAAAGCCTTGCGCCTGGCCTCTGTGCCCAGCTGGGCTAAAAATATTTCCGCCTGAGGCAAAGCCGGAACTTTTAAATCCTTCTCTTTGATCTGCCCGATTAATCTTTCTATGCCCGCGGCAAAGCCCACCACGGGCGTTTCGCGTCCGCCCAAGGATTCATAAAGTTTATCATAACGCCCGCCGCCGCCTAAAGCTATTTGGCGGCTTTTATCGCCGTTCTCGGCGTCTTCAACCGTGGTCACTTCAAAAGTTGTCCGGGTGTAATAATCCAAGCCGCGTACAATGGTGGGGTTTAAGGCGTAAGGCACTTCCAGCTCATCCAAATATTCCAAAACTTTAATAAAATGATTTTTACATTCTTCGCATAAATGATCAACCTGCTGAGGGGCGCCTTCAATAATAGTCTGATCAAGATCCTCCTTGGAATCTAAAATGCGCAAAGGATTTTTCAGCAGTCTTTTCTGAGAAACTTCACTTAATTTATTGCGATACTTCTTAAAATAATCCTTTAAAACCAGTTCATAGTCGGGCCGGCACTGCGGACAGCCGACGCTGTTCACCTGCATTATGACCGGCAAATTCAGCATTTCATTAATTTTGTAAGCAATCAGAATAATCTGGGCATCGGTTACCGGATCGGCGTCGCCGATAGTTTCAAAATTCAACTGATGAAACTGGCGGTAACGTCCCGACTGCGGTTTATCGTACCTGAAACATGGTCCGATGCTGTAAAGCTTAACCGGCTGAGGCAGATTGATCATGCCGTGTTCAATATAGGCCCGGGCGATACCGGCGGTAAACTCCGGCCTTAAACTGATGTTTTCCCCGCCCTTATCAATAAAAGAATACATCTCCTTTTCCACAATATCCGTGGCCTGGCCGACCGAGCGGGTGAATAACTGGGTGTCTTCCACCAGGGGGATATCAATGCGGCTAAAGCCGTATTTAACGGCCAGCGTTTCGGCTAGCTGAGAAATGTACTGCCAATATTTTTGATCATCAGGCAAAATATCCTTCATGCCCTTGACTAGCTGAAAGCTCCTCGTCTTTTTTTCTTTTTTAACCGGCATAATCATAATTAAAAATTATAGCTTTGGGGCTCAAAAACGGTAAAGCGATCAAAAGGAAAAGCCCTGACCCAGGCCCGGCCTTTAATAAAACTGAATTTAATCGGACCCAAACGCCTAGAATCCAGACTGTTGGTCCGGTTATCGCCGATCAGGTAATATTCGTTTTCCCCCAGCGTTTCTTTATATTGCTCGTTAACCGGAATATTATGATCCAGGCTGTAATCGCCTTCATTCAATAAAACGCCGTCTTCATTCTCCGCGTTATAAATATAAATTTTACCGTTCTTTATTTCTATGGTTTCGCCGGGCAGGCCTATCACTCTTTTAATGTAATAAACCTTGCGATCCTGAGGCGGATGAAAAATAACCACCTCGCCCCTTTTAGGTTCAGAAAAACGATAGCTGATTTCATCCACAATCAGATATTCGCCGTCGTGAAAATTTGGCGACATAGAAGCGCCCTCCACGATAAAAGGCTGCACCACGAACATGCGGATGGGAATAATAATCGCCAAAGAAACGATGACGATTTTAAAAATCTCCCAGATAAAAAAACCTGCCTTTTTAAGGCCGGAAGGCCCGGCTGGCTGAGGCGTTAAGTCTAAATTTTCTGCTGGCTGGCCATTTTCTTTATCCCGCAGATCTAAAACGTTCATAAAATCTAAAATTTAAAAAATATTTTAACTGACTTTATCAGAAACGAAACCGCCGGCGCCGAATATTTCCTAGTCAATTCATTGATAATAACACTATTTTACCCTCAATTCAAGCTTAAAATTCCAAGCTTAAAATTCCAAGC
>LCKE01000026.1 GCA_001001205.1 Parcubacteria group bacterium GW2011_GWF2_45_11
GCTAAAATACTGCCAAGCGACGAAAAAGTATTTTACTCGCTCCAGGCCTGACCGGAAAAACGACAACGCTTTCATTGAGCAGAAGAATGGCGCCAGAGTGAGAAGGTGGCTGGGCTTTGGGCGATATGATACCTTGGAACAGGTCAGACTGATTAATGATTTGTATCGGAATGAATTGAGGTTGTATGCTAATTTCTTTCTGCCAGTAATGAAGATTAAAAGCAAAGAAAAAATCAACAATTCCCTGGGCCGCAAAAGATATGATTTGGCCAAGACCCCTTACCGGAGATTGCTAACTTCGCCGCAAATTACCCAAGAGAAAAAAGACGAACTGACTAGGTTGTATCTATCCTTAAATCCTGTAAAATTAAAACGGGTGATAGAGGAAAAAGTAAAAAAAATCAGAGCAATGTCAAAGTAAGATTTTAAATGACTTATCAAAACATTTCGGTTAGATTTTTAAATGACTAAATGCGAACCAATAATTGATCATTGGCATACTGGCCGTAAACCTGGCTCATTAAAGTAATCGCAACATAGCCGAAAACAATCACGACGATAAAGGCAAAAACTGGTGAAATTTTGGTTTTTAAAAATTGAATCATTGGAACGTTCCTCCTTTTTATCCAAGACCTTTTAGGATGCCCTGCGCCCCTGAAGTATATTTATAAACTCGGGGATGGTGGTGGATTTATTTTTATATTGACGATATTATACAAAACCGATGACAAACTTTCAAGCCCGCAAAAAGTGGATAAGCTTCCTTAGCCTAATTCGCCTGCCACTAAAGTAAAATTGACTCTTGCTTTTTGGGTGGGTCGCTCAGGACTTTTTTGAGCGCAGTGGACCCTTATGTTTTGTTACTTTTCTGATTATTCCTCGGTCCGCATCAACATCCACCAAATCGCCATCGCTTAAGGCCAAAGTGGCGATTTTAGCGCCGACAACGCAGGGGATTTTAAATTCACGTGCGATAATTGCCGCATGACAAATCATCCCACCTTCATCGGTAACTAAAGCGGAAACCCTTCTTAAGGCGGGCACAAAATCCTGCCTGGTCATGCCGGTAACCATGATATCGCCGTCTTTAATCTTATTTAAATCCTGATTTGTACGGACTATCTTAACCGGACCGCGAGCCCGGCCAGGCGCGGCCAAACTGCCCCTAATTTTCTCTAAAACTTTTGGCTGATAAGGCTTGCATTCTTTTTTAAACCGAGCAACCGCTTTTTGGCCGGAATAAATTTCAACGGCGGACGACTTTTGTATAAGCAGAAAGGCTTGTTCGCGACGTTTGGCTTCGGCTGGGGAAAACTTTTTATTTTCCCCGAGTGATTTAATAATTTCCTCATTCGTTAAAGTGGCAACCTGCGCCAGCGACAAGCCGAGCCTTTTCCCCGCTTCCACATAAAACTTTCTCAGCTCTAAATTCAGCTTTTGCCTGATCATATCGCGATAATCCCTTAAAAAAATATTTTCTTTTAAAAACTCCAACAATAGTTTAAATTTTTTATCAGGCTTCAGCGAGCGGACCACCTGATTAAATTTAAGTCGACGATTTTTAAACATTAGCCTTAAATCGGCCAATTCATTTGACGGATATTCAATCTTTCTAAGCTCTTTGATAAATGAGGCCTCGGTATATGGCTGATGATCAAAATCAAACATGGGAATGTGCCGGTAATTTTTAGTATGGTTCCTGACCCTTTTTTCAAACTCTGACTTTTTTAATTTAGGCTTCTGACTGGCAATGGTTAACAGACTCAGGCGTTCGTTAACCGCATCATTTGGTTCTAACGGCGAAAACAAAACCAGCAAACGCTGGTTAAACTCAGTTGGGTCCGTAATCTTTTTCCTTAATTTAGCAGTAATCATTTCGGACAAAGGCAGGCCAAGATTAAAAACCGTCCCCATCCTGGCGTAAAATTGTGCGACCGCAGGCAAAATATCATTCTGATAAACCTGCAAAAACTCCTCATTGCTCAGTTGAACAAATTTAAGCCTCAATTTCGCCCGTAATTTAAATAAAATTTTTTCCAATTCAGCTTTCGCCTCATGATGAAAAGTTCTTAAAAATGCTTCACAGTTTAACAGCCCGGACAAGCCCTTAACATGCCGGGCGTATTCATCTTGGTTAACGTAATATTCCGTTTTTTGAGAATCTCTAAAAACCAGGGTATTCCTTAGGGAAATGCCGTAAACTTTGCGCATGGCCGTGTCCCAGCCAAAATTCCAGGCCTGGGCCACCTGAACAGCCAGGCGGCGCGTTATGTATTTTTGCCACATCATTTAATCCAGATATTTGGCCTTGTTAGCTAAATGTTCAGCGTAAGTTTGGGCGTAGATCACCTCGCCGGTATCTTTAGTCGTCAAAAAGTAATAATAAGGATTAGGCGTGGGTTCTATGGCCGCGGTCAGCGCGTTTAAGCCCGGGTTTGAGATCGGTCCCGGGGGCAAGCCGCGGTATTTATAGGTATTATAGGGATTATCAATTTCCGTGTCTTTAATGGTTGGCTGGATGTCATCCTGGCCGGTGACAAAATTCACCGTCGCGTCCGACTGCAATGCCATACCCGCCTTTAATCTCTTATAAAAAACATCGGCCACCAGCTTCATGTCTTCGGCGGATCTGACCTCTTTTTCAATAATGGAAGCGAGGGTGACTGTTTCAAAAATAGTCTTGCCCTGATCTTGAATCTCGGCTCTCAGACTTACATCTAACTTCTGATCAAAATTATCCAGCATCTTTTTAACAATGTCCCCGGCGGCCGTCTTGGCAAAAATCCTGTAAGTGTCGGGAAACAAATAACCGGCCAAGCCGACATTATCCGGCTTATCGTTTAAAAAATCATATTCGCCGGCCAAAGTCGGGCCGCCGTCAACCACGGTCAAAAAATTTTCCGCACTGACAACCCCGCTCTCCGCCAGATAGTCGGCGATCTGCCGGTTGGACCAACCCTCAATGACGGTGATGGTATTTTCCCTGCCTCCGCCTTTGATCATTGACCGGACAATTTCCTTAATGTTCATGGCAGAAGAAACCGTGTGGCTACCCGACTGGAAATTGCTTTCCCAGCCTTTGAACCAAACGTAAACTTCAAAATAAAATTTACTTCTGATCAAATCCCGGCTGAATAATTCCCGGCTGATGCGGTTCACTCCCCAGCCCGGCTCAATGATAAATTCCACCGGCGCGGCGTGGCGGTTAGGCGGCGCGGTCATATTATAGTTATAAAAAATCCAGGCGAAAAGTAAGAGCCCAGCGGCAACTATCAGAAATAATTTAATAGCTTTGGACATGATATTACAGATAGCGAGATAATTTTCCCTCTTCAAGCTGCTGAACAATTTTTTTAACTTCCTGGGCTCGGCTCTTGGGGCAGACCAAAAGCGCGTCCCGAGTTTCGATGATGATGAGATTTTTAATGCCCAGGGTGGCGATTAACTTATTGGAATAGCTGTAAACGAGATTGCCGGAACTGTCCACCGCCACGTATTTTCCTTTGACCACGTTATCGGACTTTTTGAGCGACAATAATTCCTGCACCGTCCGCCAGTGGCCGATGTCGGTCCAGTCAAAAGCGGCCGGCAGGCATAACAGCTTGGCCGCTTTTTCCATAATGCCATAATCAATACTGATAGGCTTGATTTTAAAAAATTCCGTTTTTAATTTTCCGGGATTATTTTGGATGGCCGTTAAAATTTTATATTGAGCGGACAAATGTTTCTTATAAAGCGCCAGCATGGTGTCGGCCCGAAAAACAAAATAAGCCGGATTCCACAAATAAGCCCAGCTCTTTAAATATTTTCTGGCGGTGGCTAAATCAGGCTTTTCTTTAAAGGCGTCCACGTTAAAAATTTTTTCCTGACCCAACCCGGCCTTTTCCCGACCCAGCTTAATATAGCCGTAACCGGTTTCCGGATAAGTGGGATTAATGCCGAGGAGAGTCAAATATCCAGGATATTGTTCAACTGATCGGCCGGCCGCTTTGATCGCCTGAAGATATTTTTTTTCATCCTTAATAAAGTGATCGGAATTAACGATGGCGATAATCGTTTGAGGATCTTGGCGGGCCAAAGTCACCGTGGCCAGACCGATCGCCGCCGCCGTCTCCCTGGCGACCGGCTCAACAATCAGCTGGCTGTGCTTAAGCCCGGGCAGCTGCTTCTTGATACCCTTAACATACTGGCGTCCGGTAGAAATAAAAATATCCACCGGCTTAAAGCCTTTTTTAATCCGGGCATAAGTAAGCTGCAGTAAAGTTTTGTTGCCAATCAAGGGCTGGGCCTGTTTGGGAAATCTTTTCCGCGAAAGCGGCCATAACCTGGTACCGCTGCCGCCGGCTAAAATTACGATCTTCATCTTCATATAAACTGATTTTAGCAAAAGGTCTTGTTTAAATCAACCTCGACATTTCACGGTTGACTTTTCTTAAAAAGTATGCTAAACTATTGTTACAAGGCTAGAAAGGAAAGCCTTTTTTTGCTGGCTGAATTGCCAAAATCCTTCATCTGGATTTAAAAGAAATTTTGAGGAAAACGGACAAAAAACAAAAAATCAAAACAAAAATGAAAAATGTCATTCGTTGCTGGAGCGGCGCTCTAAATAACCGCCCGGGAACCAAAATCTTTTTGAACGTGGCCTTAATTATAACTTTGAGCTGGCTTTCTATTTTTGTTTTTAATCCTAAGGCCAGTTCTTTCAGTTTAGACGTGGCCGATGCCAAGGAGCTGATAATCCTAACCAACCAGGAAAGGCTTAAATATAATCTCAGCCCCCTCTTCCCCAACGACCAGCTGGCTGCCGCCGCGCTCAATAAAGCGAACGATCTTTTAAAAGAACAATATTTTTCCCATAACTCCCCCAAGGGCAAAACATTTTCCGCCTGGATTAAAGATGTTGATTACGATTATATTATCGTGGGAGAAAATCTGGCCATGGGCTTTGGTTCCAAAGAAGGCATCATGGCGGCGTGGATGAACAGCGACAAACACCGTCAGAATATTTTAAACGAACACTATAAAGAAATCGGTTTGGCCGTTCTTAGAGGCAACTATCAAGGCCGGGAAACAAAAATGGTTGTCCAAATTTTTGGCGCAACCACCGGCAACCGTCTTTCAGAAATTTTCCTGCCGTATCAGGAACTTAACCTGCGAAACGTCATTAAAAAATTAAACAGCTATTCCTAAAGTAAAAACATCGCCGCCAAAACCGCCGCTAAAATAAAACGGTAAACGGCAAAATAAGTCAAGGAATGTTTTTCCAAAAATTTCAGCAGGCCCCCAATTACAATATAGCCAATAAGAGTAGCGACCGCTACTCCTAAAATAGAAACAAAAACAAAATTAACGGAAAGATCAGCCAGATTTATTTGGCTGATTTTTCTGATATTGGCCCCGAGAACGATTGGCACGGAAAGCAAAAAAGAAAACCTGGCGGCCTCGCGGCGTTTAAAATTTAAAAGCAGGCCAGCCGCCATGGTGATGCCCGAGCGGGAGGTCCCCGGAATAAAAGACAAAACCTGGGCCAAACCGATCATCAGCCCGTCCCCAATGGTCATGGATTTAAGATCGCGCTGCCGACGGCTGAATTTTTCCGCAATAATAAAAAGTACGCCGCCAACCACCAGCATAACCATAACCCAAACCACTGAGCGAAAAATTTGTTCAATGATCTCAGAAAAAAAATAACCCACCACGGCACCCGGTATGGTACCCACAATGGTCACCCAGGCAAAATTCCGATTAAAATCAGAGCGCTGATTTTTTCTCAGCAGACTTAAAATAAAACCTTTCAGAATGCCAATGAGGTCTGACCAAAAATAAACGATCGCCGCCAATAAAGTTCCCCCGTGCAAGATGACGTCAAACGTCAGATTGTTCAATAAATCCGATCTAATCAGCTGATGGAAAATAACCAGATGTCCCGAACTGGAAATCGGCAAAAATTCGGTTAAAGCCTGAACCGCGGCCAGGACGATTGTAATGATATAATCCATAGGTTATAATTATTATAGACGCCGGACAAAGAGAAAGCAAGAATGCAATTAATCCCTCTGACTCCGCTTCGGGCAGACAAGAAATCAATAAATCGTGTAACACATATCATGCCTGCCCGCCACCACGGCGAGCCAGGCGGGTAACTCGCAACGCTCAACTCTTAACTCATTCATCTAATTAGCGTTTATCATAATTCTTTATTCTTAATTCATTATTCTATCTTATGTCCAAAATCTTTCTCTACCCGATTCTGATCGCCATGGTTATCCACGGTCTTAAAATGATCATTGATTTGGCTAAAAAAAAATTTTCTTGGTCCAAAGCTTTCGGCTACGGCGGCATGCCCTCCTCCCACGCCGCCCTGGTAACATCTTTGGCGACCGCCGTTTATTTGACGGAAGGTTTAAGCGTTACTTTTGCCGTAAGCGTTATCTTAGCTTTAATCGTCATCCGAGACGCCCTGGGTTTGCGCGGCTATCTTAGCCGTCACGCCAGAATTATCAATAAACTCATCAAAGACCTGCCTGACGAGGAAGAATACAAATACCCGGTGTTAGAAGAAAGAATCGCTCATACCTGGGCGCAACTGGCCGTGGGCGCGCTCTTAGGTATAATTTTTACGCTGTTGGTTTTTAAACTTCTCTAAAATTAGTCATCAACCGCGAACAACAACATAATAGCAAAGAGCTCATTTTAAGACTACTTTTTATTGTTTTGCATGACTGACACAGCGGCCGTCTTTGCACTGTCAGGCTTATTAGCCTGCTTTTTCATTTGACAGCCTTTACAGCCGCAACCCAAAGCATACTTGCCCGGGCCGGCTAAAATCACCGCCAGCGCGTTAATAAGTAAAATCAAATCATATTCCCAGCCGCCCACGAACCCGGCATTAAACTTGACTAAAACCATGGCAAAAATCATAACGATAGCCAAGGCCGTGCCGGCCAGGCAGGTCCAAAAACCCGCCAGCATGGCCAAACCGCCTAAAGTTTCGGCCAAGGCCACCAGCCAGGCAAAAAAACCGTTAAAGCCTAAACTTCCCAAAAATCCGGCAGTGCCTTCAATATTCATCAGTTTAGACAGGCCGTGAGTTAAAAAAACCGCCGCCAAACCCAAACGAATCAAAAGCAAAGCCAGATCAAGCGAATGCGGGCAATTGTTGCCCGCCCCTTTGTTTTTCAACATAATTAACTGATTAATGATAAATTGTACAGATAAGTCTAAAAATTTATTTCTGACAGTGACTGCAATAAACTGTTCCCCTGCCTCCGATGACGGTTTTGGTTAAAATTGATTGACAGCGGTAACATTTTTGGCCGCTTCTCTGATAAACTTTTAACTTTTCCACAAAATGCCCCCGCCGGCCCGATGATGAGACAAAAGTATTGACGGAAGTCCCGCCAAAAGCAATGGCCTCTTTAAGCTTGCTAATGATGGTTGACCTGAGTCGCCTGATTTCGGCGGACGTTAAAGACTTGGCCTGACGCCCAGGATTAATCCTGGCCATAAACAAACTTTCGTCAGCATAGATATTGCCGATGCCGGCGATCAGTTCCTGTAACAGCAACAGCTGTTTGATTTTTAAGTTCGGACGGCGTTCCAGAATATCCTGGAATTTCTTTAAAGTAAAATTTTTTGACAGCGGCTCAACACCAAGACGCCGGCTGATTGCTGCCAGCTCCGCCCGGTCCACCAGCTTCAGCCAGCCGAATTTTCTGATATCGTGAAACAATAGCCGGCTACCGTCGGCAAAATTTAAAATAATACGGGTGAATTTATTAGGCCTGGTGATGGCAAAATCGGCTGACTTTATGGGGTGGCCGCCGCCGGCCGCCTGTCCGCGCCGATTGACGTAAACCAGCTGGCCGGTCATTTTAAGATGCACGATTAAATACTGACCACCGGCCAGCTCTATAACAATCATTTTGGCCCGGCGTAAAACATTACTGACTTTTGAATTTTTAATCAAAACTTTAAATTTTTTCGGACTGACCATCTTGGCGACTTTAATCTGACAATCAGAAAATACCTTGCCTTTTATTTGTCTCGCAAGGTGGTTAACCACGGTTTGTACTTCGGGGAGTTCGGGCATAATGTCGTAAAACGTACCCGCTTGTTACTTCAACAAATCGGGCAAGTAGCGTGTAATAAATAACAAACAATCACTTAACCCATAACAAGAACTCATAGCACCTAGGCGACATCTTGCCGGCTTCAGGCTACAATTAAATCAACGATCGTCCGGTCATGTCCTCGGGCCGTTGCAGACCCATGATTTTCAAAATGGTCGGCGCCACATCGGCTAAAATCCCCGAAGCCGTCATCTGATGCAAATCTTTGCCGGCCGCGCCTTTGGTGATTTTCCCCCTAAACTCCTCCCCGATGATGTATAAGGGCACCCCATTTTTACTGTGTTCCTTGACGATAATGCCTGTTTGCAGATCGTAGAGTTCTTCGGCGTTGCCATGATCGGCGGTAATCAGCACCACACCTTTTTGCGCCAGAACGGTATTAACAATCTGTCCGGCCAGATTATCTAAAATTTCCACCGCCTTAACCGTGGCCTTTAAATTGCCGGTATGGGCCACCATGTCCGGATTGGCAAAGTTGATGACGATAAAATCAAATTTATCACTGTTGATTTCTTTAATCACTCGTTCCGCCACCGCCGTGGCGCTCATTTCCGGCTGAGCATCGTAAGACGGAATGCGGGGCGAGGGAATAATGACTCTCTCCTCCCCCGCAAACTGCTGCTCCAGCCCGCCCCGTTTCGGCGATATGCAACTGTTTAAGCCCGGCCTGACTGATGATCTTGGCTAAAGGAGTATTGATCGCTTCCGGGGGAAAAGCGATTTCCATGGGCAAATTTCTCTCGTATTCGGTCATGGCCACAAAGACCAAATCCTTAATGTAGTCACGGTGAAACTTTTCAAACCCCGGCAGAATGAACGCTTTGGAAATTTCTCTGGCCCGGTCGGCCCGGAAATTGAAAAATATCAGAGCGTCGCCGTCTTTAACGGTGGCCGCCGGCTGGTTATTTATGGCAATAACCACGGGCACCATCTCCTCATCGTAAATTTTATTGTTATACGAACTGCTGATGGCCTCCAGCGGGTCGGCAAAAGTCTGCGCCGCCTGACCGTCAACCATGGCCCGGTAAGTTTTTTCGACCCTGTCCCAATTATTATCCCGGTCCATGGCGTAAAACCGGCCGCTTAAAGTGGCAATTTGGCCGGCGCCGATGCGTTTCAACTTTTTCTGCAGTTCCGCCACGAATTTTTTGCCGCTGTCGAAAGAGGTATCCCGACCGTCTAAAAAAACATGAATAAAGACGTTATCAACGCCTTGATTCTTAGCCAGCTCGATTAAGGCGTACAAATGCTCGTTATAACTGTGAATGCCGCCGGAGCTTAACAGGCCCATAATGTGCAAATTGCCCTGCTTAGATTTAACCTGGGTGAGAGCCTTTAAAAATGCTTGATTTTTAAAAAAGCTACTGTCGGAGATCGCTCTGGTGATTCTGGGCAAGCTTTGATAAATGATTCTGCCTGAACCCAAAGACAAATGACCGACTTCCGAGTTGCCCATTTCCCCCCAGGAAAGACCGACGGCCTCGCCGGCCGCCTGTAAAACCATGGCCGGGTAGGTATTAAGCCATTGATCAAAATTGTTTTTTTTCGCCAAAGAAATGGCGTTAGCCTTAGAGGGTTCTTTCACCCCCCAACCGTCCATGATCATCAAGACTACTGGTTTTGGTCGCATAAATATTTGGTCAGGTAGCCTGGTAACATACGTCCGGTTTAGGCTTAAGGCCGCATGTTACATGCCACGCTCTTTATGATTATAATATCAAACTGTCCTGATTCATCTCTTTGGTTTTTGGCAGGCCTAAAATATCTAAAACCGTCGGCGCCACGTTAGCCAGAATGCCCTTGTCTATTAATTTGGCTTTTTTATGCTTTTCGGAAACTAAAATAAAAGGCACCGGATAATGAGAATGCTCGGTGTCCACTTCGCCGGTTTCCAAATTGATCATCTCTTCCACGTTGCCGTGATCGGCGGTCACCAGCACAACACCCTCGCCTTTTAAAACTTCCTTGACAATCCTGCCTAAATTAACATCGCAAGCTTCAACCGCCTTAATGCCGGCGTCCAAAACGCCGGTGTGGCCCACCATATCGGGATTGCAAAGATTCAACAGAATAAAATCATAACCGTCTTTAACGTATTTGATCACCGTGTCGGTCACTTCGTAGGCGGACATTTCCGGCTTTTCGGCGTACGATTTGACGCTGGGAGAAGGAATTATCACTCTGGCTTCGCCGGCTACCGGATCGGCGTAGCCGCCGTTAAAAAAATAAGTTACGTGGGCGTATTTTTCCGTTTCCGAAATATAAAGCTGCTTAAAATCTTTTAAAGCCATAGGTAAAGTGCCGCTCAGATCCCGGCTGGGAAAGGCGGTTAAAATATGATCCAGGTCCGGACCAAAATCCGTCATGGCCGCAAAAGCCATGTTCTTAATAAATTTCGGACGGAGGAAACAGCCATGATTTTTTTCGCAAAAATCCTCCTGCACAAAAGCTTTAGAAAGCTGGCGGGCGCGATCCGACCTGAGATTAAAGAAAATAATACCGTCGCCGTCTTTAATGGTCGCTACGGGCTTATGGCCTTCCATAATCACGGTCGGCTGAATGTATTCATCCGTTTCGCCGCGGTTGTAAGCCTGTAAAATCGCCTCCTGTTCATTTTCCACTTTAAAACCGTGGCCCTGGGTTAAAAGATTGTAAGCCGCTTCGGTGCGGTACCAGACCTTATTGCGATCCATGGCGTAAAACCGGCCGCAAATGCTGGCGATTTTTTCCGCGCCCACCAATTTCTCCTTAACCCTTTTAAGGTATTTTAAAGCCTCGTGCTGGGGCGCGTCCCGGCCATCCGTAAAAAAATGAATAAAAACTTTGGAAACATTTTTTCTCTTCAATAGCTTTAATAAAGCGTATAAATGAGGCATTTCCACGTGAGCACTTTCAGCGCCGGATAACAAACCCAAAAGATGCATGTCTGAATCATGCTTTTTAACATGGTTAATCACGCTGTTAAAAGCGGTATTCTTATCAAAAGTTCTATCGGCAATCGCCCGCGAGATCGTCACCACGTCCTGTTCGGCGATCCGGCCGGCGCCTAAATTCATGTGCCCGGCCTCGGAATTGCCTTTTTGATTGTGAGGCAAGCCAACTTTTGTCCCGCAAGCGTTAAGCAGAGTCTTGGGGTATTGCTTGACCAGCTGATCCATCACCGGCGTTTTAGCCAGCTTGACGGCATTGCCCTCCACCAGCTCGCTTTCCCCCCAGCCGTCTAAAACAATCAGGACTAAAGTTCCCTTAATCGCCTTTTGTTTGCTAGGCGCAAAGGAAACACTTGATTTTTTGGTTATCATGAATCAAATGAGTTAAATAATAATCAAAACCGGATTACCGCCTGTTAAGTTCAGCCTCAATGGCTATCAGGCGGTTATATTTAGCCACTCTGTCCGATCTGGCCGGCGCGCCGGTTTTGATATAAGCGGCGCCCGTGCCGACGGCTAAATCGGCGATAAAGCTATCCTCCGTTTCGCCGCTACGGTGAGAAATCACAACCTCATATTTATTGGCCTGAGCCAACTTAATACAGTTAATAGTTTCTGTTAAAGTGCCGATCTGGTTAGGCTTGACTAAAACGGAATTGGCCACCCCCTGATCCAAACCCTGCTGCAACCTGGCCGTGCTGGTAGTAAACAAATCATCGCCGATAATCAAAAGCTTGTTGCTGGTTAGAGCGAGCTCATCAGTAATTTTTTTCCAAGCCGGCCAATCATCTTCAGCCAAAGGATCTTCCAGGGCGCTGAAAGGATAAACCGCCAGCCACTTTTTATAATATTCAATCATTTCTTCCGAAGTTAAAACCAGTTTATCCAGATCCAGTTTATACTTGCCTTCCGCCGAATCGTAAAAAGTGGACGCGCCGGCGTCAAGACCAAAATAAATATCCTGGCCAACACGATAATTGGTCATTTCAATCGCCTTGAGGATTAATTGCAAGGCTTCTTCATTGGCAGACAGATCAGGAGCATAACCACCCTCGTCGCCCACATCGCTGTCGTAGCCCTGATTAACCAGGACTTTAGCCAAAGCATGATAAACTTCCGCCAGGGCTCTGACCCGATGATTAAAATCGCCGATGCCTTCGGGAATAATCAAAAATTCCTGAATGTCCAGATTGGAATCGGCATGCTTGCCGCCGTTGATAATATTAGCCAGCGGCATGGGCATCTGATAATCTTTTATCTTAAATCCAAAATAATCATTTAAAAATTGATAAACCGGGACTTGATTTACCTGAGCCATGGCCCGGGCCAAAGCGATGGAAACGCCAGTCACGGCGTTGGCGCCTAAACGTGACTTATCGGGCGTGCCGTCCAAATCTATCAGCCGCTGGTCCAAATGGCTCAAATTATCCACTTTTTGGCCTCTTAAGGCCTCATTAATGGTGGTGTTGACGTTGGTAATGGCTTTTAAAACCCCTTTGCCGCCATAACGGGCAATATCGCCGTCCCTGAGCTCCAAGGCTTCATGGGACCCGATGGAGGCGCCTGAAGGGACATCAGCCTTGGCTTCTATGCCTTTTTCCGTTGTCACCGTTACTTCTAAAGTAGGATTGCCGCGGGAATCCAAAATTTCCCCGGCGTAAACCTGTTTTATTTTATCAGCCATAAATTTAAATTTAGTGTTTACCCTAATATTTTAGCAGATTTTAACAAATAAAAAAAGCGCGATTTATTTCACAAAATGATGCTAAAAGACTCGAAAAAACCGCGGAAGCGATTGTTTCCCCCACTGCGCTCTAAAAAGAAAGCAAGATAAGGGCAACGCCATGACTGCCGGCGTCCTGCGCCTGTGTTTTTTTATGTAATGAATGCCTTAGATTTTCCCAAGTGATTATTTTTTCAGTAATAGCGGCTTAATCCCCGGCAAAATTTTACCTTCCAAAAATTCCAGCATAGCGCCGCCGCCGGTGGAAACGAAATCAAAACGCTTCACCAAACCGAGCTCAGTAGCCAGCTGGACCGTTTCGCCGCCGCCGATGATAGAATTTACTGGATAGCTGACCGCCGCCCGGGCAATCTCGCGGCTGGCTTCCTTATACCTGTCAACTTCAAAATAGCCCAAAGGACCGTTCCAAATAACCAGCTGCGCCTCTTTGATAAAAAAGGAATAAAACTTGACGGTCTTGGGCCCGATATCCAAAATAATATCTTTGGGGCCGACCTGGCCGACGGCTTTGACTTCGGTTTTTGCCTGGGCTTTCATATTTTTAGCCACCACCACGTCAAACGGAACTATCAGCTTATCGCTTTGAATCTTTTTAGCTAATTCCGGCTTGTGGCCGTCAATCCTGGATAAGCCGATTTCGTAACCCATGGCCTTAAGGATGCCGTTCGCCACCGCTCCGCCGGTTAAAACATAATCCATATTCTTCAACAAATTGCTGATGACCGGGACTTTGGTTTCCAGTTTAAAACCGCCGATGATCGCGAGCTTAGGCCGCGCCTTGCTTTCAAAAACTCTGCTTAAATTTTCAATCTCTTTTTCCAGCAACAAACCGGCGTAAGCGGGCAGGTACCTGGTGATGGCGGCCACCGAGGCGTGGCTGCGGTGGCTAACAGCGAAAGCGTCATTAATATAAAGATCCCCGTATTGAGCCAGCTTGGCGGCAAAGGCGAGATTGTTTTTTTCTTCTGCCGGCCGAAATCTGATATTCTCCAGCATGGCAATTTGCCGGTAACCCAGTCCGCGGGCTTTTTTGATATTTTCCTGGCTGGTGATGTCTTCAAAAACGGTCACCTTTTTTTCCAAAAGCCTGCTTAAATGGCGGGCCACGATTTTATTGGATAAGGCCGGAACTATTTTGCCGTCGGGCCGTCCAAGATGGTTAATTAAAATAACGTTCGCGCCCTTAATAATCAAATGCCTGATGGTCGGCAAAATGGACTGAATCCGATAATCATCAACGATCCGGCCGCGGCCGTCTAAAGGCACGTTGCAGTCGACCCGCAATAAAACATTCTTGCCTTTTAAATTTTTAATTTGTTGGATTGATCTGATTTTCATAAATTTCTCATAGTTCACGAATAACCGGCTGATGACGCGCGGAGCTAAGTGAGTTATTTGCGCGTTATTTAGGGTTTATTCGCACAACGCTAATTAAGATTAAAAATTAATAAAGTTAAATATGTGGCAAAACCCACCCACAAAAGGTAGGGCCATAATAACACGGCGGCGATAATGGAGGAACGCTTAACGAGCATTACCAGCCAGACTAAAGTTATCTCTAAAAACAACATCTCCAACAAAGCCAGGCCGATCCAATGCAAATAAAAAAATAAAAAACTCCATAAAACATTCAAAAAGGCGTTAACCGCAAATAAGCCGATGACAGTGGCGAATTCCCTGACTTTTTTCCGGCCTTGATGCCACAGAATCAAAACAGCGATGGTGGTTAAAATAAAAATAGTATTCCAGGCGAGCGGGAAAACCCAAGACGGCGGCGTGATCTCGGGCCTGATCAATTGATCGTTATACCAGGGCAGGCCCCAGCGGCTAAACAGGCCGCCCAATAAAATGACGGAAACGGTGATTAAAGGGATAATGAAATAGTTTGGTTTAAGTTTCATTATTTTGCCAAAAAATTAGCGGCGGGCGCACCCAATATTAGTGATACATCCGCCTTAAGCCAGCAGTTTAAAAATTTCCCCGGCTTCCTCAGCGGGAATTTGTTTAACCGCGCGGTTATTCTGCACTAAAACATAATCGCCGATTTTAAGGTCAGGCACTAAATCAAAAATCACCGGCTTGGCCTGAACAACGGTCTGACAGGCCGGACAAAAAACTAGTGCCTGATTATTCTTAATTGATTTGACTTGATACGGTAAGGCTAAACACATAAGGCTTATGGCTAACAACCGCCGACAGCCGACCGTGAGCATCAGTTATAGCTGACAATTTATTGTCTGTTGGAAATTAGGTGACGTCGGACAGTTGACTGTTTTTTGACGATTGGACTTTGCCAGTCGCCGGTCCACTATTCTGCCTCAAGGGAAACCAGCTTCCAAGACTCCCCTTTGACTTTTTGAATATTAACCCTGGTGGCCGGACTAACAACATCTTTTAAGATTAAACGCAAATTAAAATCCAAATTTTCCGGGTTGATATCTTCGCCGTGTTCAATAACTGAACCCAGTTCAATGTCCACCGCCTGCAGTTTGGTCAAATGATGGCGGTTAAGATGCTCCATAATAACCTGGGCCAGCCGATTGGCTTCATGAATATCGTGCATAGTAAAATGCTAAATCCTAAGCTTCTTAGCTCTAAATTCTAAACAATGACCCAAAGTCTAAATTATAATGACCTAAACCTGTTTTGGCTTTAGAAAATTAGGACTTTTTAATTTCTTGGTTAGGATTTAAAAATTATTATTTAGGATTTCGGATTTATGATTTAGGATTTGTAACACGCTACCTGCCCGACTTGTTGTTGTGGCGGGCGGGCAGGCTGCATGATTTATAACTCAATGAGTCGCGCAACTTATACAGGGATCATAAGCCCTGATCAACATCCTGATTTTATTGACTCTTTGACTGGCCGTCATTTTTTTCGTTTGCGGCAGATAAACGCCTAAATCGTCCTCCAAATTGCCCAAAAACATAACAGTCGGCGTAATAATATCGGCCCTGACGATTCTGGCTTTGGCGTCAATTTGATAATAATGAAGCAAAATGCCACGCGGCGCTTCAACGGTAGCTATACCCTCGCCAGCGCGGATTTTGAACTTAACCGGCGCCTCTTTTTTTATTTTTAACTTGCCGGTGATTTTTTCCATCTCCTCAACGCAATGGACTATCTCCACCGCCTGAGCCAAAATGTTATAAAAAGGGTTACAGACAGTGGCGGAACCATGGACGGCGCGCCAAATTTTTTTAGCCGCCGCATTCAATTTATGACCATGGTTGTTAACCCTGGCTAAAGCGCCGACCATAAAATGCTGGTTTGACCAGACGGCGCGCTTGGCCAAACTGCCCGCTTCTTCCACTTCCTGAATTTTATCATAAAATTCCCGGCTGGAATATCTCCGGGAAAACGGCCTGCCCCCGCCCGCGGATATTAATATTTGTCCGTCGTAAATGGCATAATTCTGGCGGCTGTCCAAAGAAGCAAAGGCGGTGGGGCGCTCAAACTTGGGATATTTTAATTTAGCGAAAAACTTAGCCAGCTTAACAGCATCAGCCAGCGCCTCATTAATTTGGGTCTGAATCTCCGTTAGGGCTGACTGGGGCGGCGTCACTTTAAAACCGCCGATCCAATTATTTAAAGGGTGGATGGAACGTCCGCCAATCAATTCATTAACCCGATTACCAAAAGCCCAACCGCTCGGTGACGGCATTGCCCAAAAAATCCGGCAAAGATAAAAAATAAAGATGCATGGCGTGCGAATGAATCAGCTGAGACAATTCCATTAACTGCCTGAGTTTGACCGTTTGCAAACTAACCTTAACCTTCATGGCGTTTTCCATGGCTTTAATGGCGGCCAAATTATGAACAATAGGGCAAATGCCGCAAATTCTCATGGTGATAACATGGGCGTCAAACATGGACTTCTGTTTTAAACAGCCTTCCACCAGCCTGATCCCCTCTTCGGTGATGATCTTCGCCTGAGATAAATCGCCGTTCTCCAAAGCGCCAATAAAACTGGCATGTCCTTCCATTCTGGCTAAATGATTTATGGTGATTTTCATAAAGAAAGAGGTCAAAAACATTGAGCGGGCACAAAATACATGGCTCTATTTTAACAAATTTTCAGGATTTTTTCTATAACCCCATCCAAACACAAGCTAGCTTGATTTACATAACTTCAGGATGTGCCAAAAAATACCCTTTTGGCAAAGGTGCTGGATTTATTAATATGTGCTATAATAACTTTAGGAACCTTGACATATATTTTTAATAATCATTAACCCTAATTTTTATGAAGAAATGCAACTGCGGACCCCTGGATATCATTGCCTTCATTTTGGTGGTGATCGGCGGTCTAAATTGGGGCCTAGTCGGCCTGTTTAACTTTAATTTGGTGGCCGCCATTTTTGGCGACATGTCCCTTGTCTCCAGAATCGTCTACATCTTAGTCGGTCTGGCCGCCCTCTATAAGCTTTTGAACGTTAAAAAGTATTGCAACTGCAAAACCGACACCCCGCCTTCTACCCCCGCCACGCCGACAATGAACCAATAATTGATAATAAAAACACTCCCTCACTTTTAAGGGGGTGTTTTTTATCCGACTAATTTTTCTAAAACCCCTTGAAAAAAAGGCTTAATTTATTGATAACGAGAAACTTATGATGCGGCGCAAGCGCTGTTTGATTGTGATGACGCGCCCCGGGCGGCCAACTGTCCGCAGGCCGCCATAATATCCCGGCCTAAGCTTACGCGCTGGGTAACCTTTAAGCCCCCGTCCGTTAAAATTTTTTTAAAAGCGGCGATCTGTTTCGGTTCGGCGGCTAAAAATTTACCACTAGGGTTATAAGCGATCAGATTCACCAAATGTAAATTACCCTTAAGCAGGCGGACCAGCTGCCGGGCGGACGACAAATCATCATTGACCTTTTTAATCATCAGATATTCAAACATGACCAGGCGGTTGGTCCGCTTAACATAATCTTTCACCGCCATTATCAGCTTGTCAATCGGATATTTATTATTGACCGGCATTAACCGTGATCTGAGCTGATCGTTTGGCGCGTTCAAAGAAATCGCCAAATTGATTTGTAATTTTTCCCTGGCTAATTTTTGAATTCCGGAAATAATGCCGGAAGTAGAAATGGAAAAATGCCTGGCACCCAAATTAAACCCTTGCGGATCGTTAAGAATCTTAATGGCGGCCATCACGTTATCATAATTTAAAAAAGGCTCGCCCATGCCCATAAATATAATATTGCTGATGCGAACCTCCGGGCCGTCATGCCCGCTTAAATAACGGGCCATCAGCAAAACCTGCCTGATGATTTCCTCGGCTTCCAAATTCCGGCTAAAGCCCAGGCCGGCGGTGGCGCAAAACTGGCAGCCCATAGCACAACCGACCTGCGAAGACAGGCACAGGCTGTGGCGGCCGTCGGCGCTTTTCAATAAAACCGACTCAATCTTTTGGCTGTCGGACAAAGTAATAAGGGCCTTAACCGCCCGTTGGTCACGGGAAACAAAAAAATCAGCGCTCAAAGACAGCGGACACTCCCGATCCAGACTCTCCCTTAAAGACTGGGGCAAAGTGGTCGCCTCAGCCCAACTCTCTGCCAGCGCGCCGTAAACGGCTTCTTTAGCCTGCAAGAGGCGGTATTTGGGCTGACCGGCGAAATGCTCATGTAAGTTATCCAAAGGCATAATTTTTAATCTGCCGACCCATCATAGCAATTTTTTTCATCCAACGCCATTTTTTTTATTCATGATTAATGACTGGACTTTTATTTTTTTATCACGAAAGAATGATTAATCGTTAAATAGCAAAATCGGTGGCGGATTCATTCGCTACCAACGGAAAAATCGCCGCACTGCCGATGCACGCTGCCGATAATATCCATCACATCGTCAATGTCCGGCTCAATCGCCATTAAGCGCCGGCCGTCTTTTAAGGTGACGATCACTTCCCGCCGGCGAGTCTGCAGCGCGCCAGTCACCTGACAATTTTTTATTTCCACCACCACTCTCTCCCAGGCGCTATTTTCCAAAATCGGACTGGCGGGCACACAGCCAAAATCGGGCAACGGATTAAAGGAAAAAAAACCGTTAACCGCCCGCCGTCCCTGGCAAAGCCAACTCTGCGGCAAGCCGATAATAAAGGCCTCGGCCGCCAGGACAAGCAGAATAATCAAAAAGATTAGAAGGATTTTTTTAAACATATGGCGCTAAAAGCTGACTGGAACAATCAGCTGATCGTCATTTTCCGGCAAAGCGGAAGGATTGTCTTTAACTAAAATTAAACGGCCCGTGGAAGCAATGACCGGACCAAAAATAAGCTCGGCCGTAAAATCCACAAAATCCGGAGTCATCCAATTGCCCTGAGCCACGGCCAGGCCTTGGCTGATAATCTGACCGGACGCGTCCGTTAATTTAACCGGAAAACTGGCCTCAAAAAACCAGCTGCCACGGGCCCGGCCGCTGATCGTCAAAGGACTGCTGATTTTTTGGTTCGGTCTCGGGAAAACCAAATTGATTAAATCCTGTTTTTCCAGCTCATTGCCGATATCTTCGGTAAAACCCCGCCCGGCCGCGGTCCGGCACTGCCTGGGATATGATTCCATCACCGGATAGCCGGCGGCCTGGCAACCGGCAAAATCAGTAATCACCGCTCTTTCAGCCAAAACGCAAGGTTCAGCGGGCTGACGGCGCACCGGCTGGCCATGTTTCACCCAACCCTCCGCCGTGCACAGCCAGGAATCTTCCGCTCCGCGGACCACGAATAAAATCAATAAAAAAATTAAACCACAGGCCGCCCCTAAAAAAAATTTTTTAAACATACGCTTAGGGTAAAATTGAAGCTGTCTTAAAATCAAACACCTCGCCGTCTTTAACGGCTATAACCTTAACGCCGGTCGCCTTGCCCAGGTCATGGGCGTATTTTTTAATGCCATAATCGGCCGCCCGTTTAATCCAGTGGCGTAAAATTACCAGTTGCGGGGAAATTTCCTTAACGATTTTAACCAACTGCTCCGGATAATCGTTAGTCGGCGCCATGGCGTTTAAAACCAAAATATCCGATTCCAGCTTTTTAAATAAACCGGATTGATAAAATGTCTCCGGCACGTAAGCAAAGCTAAACTGCTTCCCTCTGACCTCGTAACCGTATTGTTCCAAATTCCCATGGTAGCACGGTTTTTCCAAAAGTTTCTTGGTGGTCATGATCTTTAAATGTTCAAGGCGGTAAAACTGTTCCGGCCTGACCTTGACGATTTTTCCCGGCATCTTTTGATGATTCTCAATAATATAAGGCACAACGTCTGGCGGGCAAAAAACCTGATAATCTTTATAATTCCAGCCCTTGTTGGAAAACTGGTAATGAACGGCCTCAATCAGGGCGTTAAGATCGCCGGTATGATCAAGATGCTTATGGCTGATAAAGATGCCTTTGAGGTTATCAGGGTTCAATCCAGCCTGCCTGATTTTATAAACAGCCGAAGGCCCCGGGTCAAAATATAAATCAACTCCCTCAAGATTCACCCAAAAACCGGCCGTGCTGTAAGTTTGCAAACTGACCATTGACCCGCCGCCGCCGGTGCCTAAAAATATTATTTTATTCCTGATATTTGCCATAAAAGGCCTCAATAATTGACTGAATGTTATTTTTGTCTTAAACTTCCTGAACCCGTTCATTCACAAAATGTCGTTCACCTGAAAACCGGAGAGAGCATGCACGAAAAAGAAGTTTTACAATTCCCTGGCTCGTTTACCGTGGTCAATCAGGATGTTGACGGTAAAAATCTGGAAGCGGACCAGAAATGGACAAGGTGCGCCGGAACAGTACCGTCATACCTCTATAATAAACCTGCCGGCGAAATGCCATATCGGCTTTCAAGTCAACCCGATACCATCATCGGGTTGAGCCTTGATGACATTCAAACCGCCATCAACCCGAAGTAACTTCTCAAGTTCAACCCGAGCCATTGCGACTCGGGTCTTTTTTTAAAATCAAAGTGCTGTCTCTTAAACCATAAATTTCCAATAAATGATTAATCTCGTCCGCGGAGTGGCCAAGCGCCCTTAAATGCTTAAAATGGTTATCAGCTTGAGCACCGGCAAAATAACCGCGGCAGCCCTGGCAAGGCATGGCTGATTTTAAGCAAACCGCTTCACAGCCGCCCAAAATCACCGGGCCCAGGCATGGCTGGCCTTCCATTAAAACGCATTTATAGCCCCGGGCCTGGCATTCAAAGCAAACCGGTTTTGGAGGTATGTAAAAATCAGCGCCTTTAAGCAGGCTGTAAAGCAGGCGTAAAAATTCCAGGCTGTTAACCGGGCACCCAGGAATAGTATAATCCACTTTAACCAGTTCGGACATTCTTTTAATTTCAGGATTATCCATGGCCTGGCTGTGAAAATAAGTTTCCTGAGCCAGTTTATCCTTATCGTGGTGATTCTTAATCTGATGGATGCCGCCCAAAGCGGCGCAGTTTCCTAAAACCACCAAAATTTTGGACCGCTTTCTGATTTCTTTGACTTTTTTTTCATTGGCCTGAGTGACGGCCGAGCCTTCCACAAAACAGATGTCCATTTTGGGGGTGGTAAAAACCCGTTCTTCCATCAGCCTGAACTCCACGATTTCCACGTATTTTAAAAGGCTGAAAAAACGGTTGCCTAAATCCAACAAACTAAACTGGCAACCCTCGCAGGAAGTTAAACCCACAATGCCTACCTTTGGACGCTTGGTCCGCGATTGACTCAAAGATGATTGTTTATTCCTTAACATAATTTTTACTTATCTTTTGCCTTAAAATGGCCTGGATCTGTTCAGGGTTGGCGGAACTGAAAAAATATACTTTAGACTCCAAGCTGAGCTTAACGCCCCGGCCGGCTCGGGCAACATAGCCGATTGATTTATCCTTGCCCAAACGAATGCCGTAACCGAAATAATTGAATTTATCATAGTCAGCCACCGCCACGTCTTTTATGGCTGAAAAATTAAGAGTCTTTTTAAACAGTCCAAAACTTAATTGTAAAAACTGGTCCGTAATTTTAATGGTCAGCTGGGAAAAAGACCAAAACAACAGCAAATCCAAAACGGTCATAAATAACAGCAAAAATTTGGACAGCTGGCTATATGGCCGCCCGGGCCATAAAACCAGGGCCAGTAAAACCGCCGCCGCCAGGATAAAAACCAGCACCACCAGAAAATAAGTTTTTTGCTGTTCAAAATAAAGGGTTGTCATAAGACTGACATATTAGCATGATTAAAAAGCGACTGCCAAAATTTTTTTAGATCATTGATGGTTAACCGCGTCAATATTCCTTAAGGTATACTTTTCCAAATTCCTCGCCTGATCTTCACTAACAGTCTCGCAGGCCAAACCCCAGTGAAAAGTGACGATCTGATTTTCCATGACTTTCGGCAAAACTTTTTTATTCCATTTGATTTCCTTGACCGCTTCATCACGGCCGAGCCTGAGATCGTTTGGCTTGACAATCAAAGGCCGATATTTGACTTGGATAACCTCGCCGCCGTAAGCGATCACCCGGCCCCAGCCCACCCGGCATAAATCCAAAAGCTTGCCGGCCAAACGTACCGTTTGGGTAACGGAACCAACGTACAAAACATGAAAACTGTGATGAGCCACCGCCCGCCCAGGAACGCCGGCCGCCAGCCGCTCCCCCGCGCTCAGGCTGAGTTTGCCCGGGCCGATAAAACTTTGCAAAATCAAATTTTTTAAATCTTCAACGGTCACCTGCCTGAGTAAATTATTGCCGATCCAGTAAGCTTCAATCACCTGTTCATCCAACGGTTCAAGCTTATTTTTTTTGGCAATCAGCTCCAAATAAGGATAAACGCCCGCAAAATCCCTGGCAACGCGGTTAAGCCTGGCCGCGGAAATGTCAAAACCTTTTAAAAAATCATCAACCAGCTTAGTGCTGGCATCGTCTTGCGGCCCGCAAAAATGCAAACGAAAAGGCTCATAGGAATAGCTTAAAAATCTCTTATACGCTTTCATAAACGGCCCGCCTGCGCTTAAAAGAAAATAAAACAAGACTACAGCCTAAAACTATGGCCAAAAACCCCCAGCCCTGATTAGAGGTCAATGGCTGGCCCTGTAGCCATTGCAAAGCGGCGGTCACGGGCAGTCCCAGAGTCAACAAAGAGGCGGCCGTACTGACATTAAGATATTTAAGCCCCGCGTACCAGGTTAAAACATAGCCGGCCAGCAAAACGCCCGTAAGGCTAACCCAGGAAAACTGGCTTATATTTAAAGACCCGATCAAACCCATCTGGCCGCTCCAGGCAAGATAAAGCAGAATGAAAAAACAACCGCATAACAAACGGGCGGCGGCCACCACTCTGGAGGAAATCGTGGCCAGCGCCTTTTTGGCCATAATACTTTCCACGGCCCACAATAACGTCGCGGCTAAAATCAACAAATCACCCGCGCCTAAAAAAACCTCAAAATTAAACTTAAAAATCATAATCTGCCCGATCACCAGCAGTAGCATGCCGGCCAGGAGCTTTTTATCAAGCCGTTCTTTAAGAAACTTAACCGCCAGAACCGCCACGAACAAAAACATTAATTTATGAATCAAGGCGCCGTTTGCGGCTGAAGACATGGATAAACCCTTAAAAAATAAAATAAAAGGCAGACTGCCGCCGATTAAACCGATTAAAGTTAAAACGCGCCAGTCCTTAAAACTTAAGCCTTTAACAGCTTGCCACTCCCCCATGAGCAACAAAACTCCAGCGACCAAAAAGCCGGCCACCAAATTTTTTAAAAAAGTGTAAATATCGGAACTAAACGCCTGCACGGCGAACTGGTTTAGAAAAATGGCCAGACCAGAGATGACCGCCGTAGCTAAAACCAATAAGACTCCTTTTTGGTAAAACATAAATTACGCGCGTCTAATGATTAATTCGATTAATTTAAAAAGCCCAAAGACAAGCAAAACGCCCGCCAAGCCCGCCAAAGCCGTCGCCAGCCACTCCGGACCAATGCCGGGCCAGGCATAATTCGGCATCAAGCCGGGCCAATGGCTGACCGCCAGGGCCGTAAAATATTTAGCCTCCGCCACTTTTTCCAGCCCATCCGGCCAGGCCGAAGCAAAAACGGATAAGACGCCGCCGCCGAACAAAGCCCAGGCTAAAATTAATTTATCCGGCGCCTTGGCTGAATGACTTTCCCTGACACCGGGCAGGCCGGTGGATTTATTCTTCATACAATTTTAACTTTAAAGCTTTAATCAAAATGACTGTCAGGGCCGCTTCGCCCAGGCCAATGAGCAGATGAATCTTGAACATGGCCGGAATCACTAAGGCAAAACTGATGGCGCCCGACCAGCCGATTTCCAGCGCGCAAAAAAGCGAAGCCATAACGACCGTCAGCCAGGCCGTTAGGCCGATCATTAAAAAACGGCCCAACTTGATAAACTTAACCCCGGCTCTGTAAAGATAATAGCCGCCCACCGCGGCCACCAGGCCCATATTAACGATATTGGCGCCTAAGGCTAAAACCCCGCCGTCCGCAAACATCAAGGACTGCACGATTAACACCAGGCCGATTACCATTAAACCGGCCCAGGGGCCCAAAACAACAGCGGCTAAAACCCCGCCTAAGAAATGCCCGCTAGTGCCCTGAGCCACCGGAAAATTAATCATTTGCGCCGCGAAAATCAGAGCGCCGATAACGCCCATCAGCCGCCAACGCTGATGGCCTTTAAGAGTCAGCGTCCAGCGCCAGCTGACCCCGGCTTCGGCGCTGACGCCATCGGCTAAAGCCAATTTATTTTTTACCACCGCTACCCGCACAAACCAAGATTGCTTCAGTTTAAAAAAGGCGGAAGTTAAAAACACCCCAGCCACCGCTATCAGGCTGACTGCCATTTGATTGTTCAAGAAACCGTCGGGTAAATGCATATTTGCTTGGGTGATTAGGTCAATAGGTTAATAAATAATCGGGCGAATCGTATCATCAGCATTTTAATCGACCATAGCTGGGCGTAGGTATGATTCAGGCTGCGTGACTAAAATAACCCGAACAGCTTGGCGATAAATAAAACGTAAATCAACAGATACATCATCCCCTCCCAGTTATAAATCTTTTTGGAAATGCCGGAAAAAATGTACAGCACGGTTGAGCCGATGACAAACGGTATGCCGATGGCAAAAGTTTTTTCATCAACGGATAAAGTTTTAAATAAAGCCGGAATGCCCAGCACCATCAAAATATTAAAAATGTTGGATCCAAAAATATTTCCCAGCGCGATCTCAAACTTGCCCCGGCGCGCCGCCCCGACAGAAACGACTAATTCGGGCAAGGAAGTGCCCACGGCCATGGCCGACATCACGATCAGACTGGACGGCAGACCGAGAATCAAGGCGATATTGGTGATGGCTTTAACGGTCCAGTCGGCGCCCAGGTAGATAAAAACCACGGAAAGCAATAAAATAATGATTAATTTAAAATTCCACTCCCGGCCAGGCCTAAGATGTAAATGCCTTTTTTCGCGCGTCGCCGGAATATCTTCGCCGGGCATAATGCCTTCCGCTTGGGCTTTGACCGCCTTATCGCTTTTGATGGTATAGGCGGCATAAACAGCGTAGGCTAAAATGGACACCACCCCTTCTCCTAAAGTGACCTGCCTGTCCCATAAAACCGCCACCACTAAAGCAGTCGCGCTGGCTAACAGCGGCAGATCCACGTCAATCAAGCTTCGCTTAACCACCAATTTACCGGCCACGATCGCCGCCAGTCCGACAATCAACAAAATATTGGCGATGTTGGAACCAATCGCGTTAGCCGCCACGATGGCGGTTTGATTCTGCAAAACCGCGATAATGGAAGTAGCCAGCTCCGGCAAAGAAGTGCCGATGGAAATAATGGTGACGCCGATAATGAACGGGGAAATTTTCAGGGCCAAGCCGATTTTTTCGGCGCTTTCGGTAAAATAATCAGCCGCTTTAATTAAGATAAACAAACTGGCGCAGAAAATGATGATCCAGAAAAAAAGCATATTAGTTCGTGTTACAAACAAATGACAAATTACAATCCCCCCGAAAATACAAACTTTTAAAAATTGGCGCTGGTGTCTTTTTTGTATCTTGGAGGTTGCGCCTTGTCAGTTAATATTATAAATAATCTTTAACTTCATCATACCTAAACACCGGGCCGTCTTTACAAACGTACTTATCGCCTATAGCACAATGCTGGCAGACGCCCAGTCCGCAAGACATCCGCCGTTCCAGGGAAAGGTAAATCTCGCTGTCCTTAAAACCGCGCTCCTGTAATTTTTTTATAACGAATTTGAACATGACCGGCGGACCGCACAAAAAAGCTGAGGCGTGAGTCACGACTTTTTCGGTCTCAAATAATTTAGTAATCAAACCGTAACCACAGCTTATGCCCTGAATGTATTTTTTAGTCGGCTCTTTTTTGTCAAAAATCAACTTTAATTTTATCCCGGACTTCTGCCAGTCCTGATAGCGCTCCTTAAATAACACCTGCGCTTCATCGCTGCAGCCGTAAAAAACCTGTACTTGATGTTTTTTAGCATAACCCAAGGAGACTTCTTCTATGACGGATTTTAACGCCAAAAAACCGCAACCGCCACCGACCAATAATAAGTTCTTTTGCGATAAAACGTCCGTTGACGGCCAACCTTTGCCTAAAGGCGCCCGTACGTAGAGCCTATCCCCTTTATGCAAATGATGTAAAGCCTGGGTCAGCCGGCCGACCTGCCTGATTGCCACTTCAAAATATGCGGTACTGTCATGGCTGTTGGAACTGATGTCAAAAGGCGCTTCGCCCTGGCCGGGCAAACCCACCTGAGCAAACTGGCCTTGCCAAAAGTAAAACTGCTTTTGTTTGACTGAATCCAAAAATTTTAAACGAAAAATTTTGGTGTCAGGAGTTTCCTGAATGACGCTTAATATCTTAACGGGCAATGGTTGGTAAGGATTGATCATTAGACGAGCAATAAGTTAAGGATTAAGAGTTACCCGCCCGGCTCGTTATTGTGGCGGGCAAGCCACGTGAACCCTCGCTCAACCGGACAAAGTTCTTGGCAATATCAATGCCCACCGGACAAACTTTGGCGCAACGGCCGCAACTGACGCAACCGGGCATGGCATATTCCGCGGGAATTCTGACAAACTTATGTTCGTACCAAAACTGAAGTTTCTGCTTGACCGTTGCTGTATAGTCGGTGCCGCCGGCCAGCCTGGTGAACTCCGGATAAAAACAGCTACCCCAAACACGCTGGCGGCTGACTGTTTTCTCCTGCGCCTGATCTTCAGTGTCAAAACAAAAACATGTCGGGCAGACCAGGGAACATTTGCCGCAAGCCAGACAAATTTCCGCCAGCTCGTCCCACAGGCGGTGCTTCATGGATTTTTTAATCAGCGACTGTTTGCTTAACATGTCGGCGTCAGGGCCTTGTTCCGGAATGTAGCCGGCAAACTGCACATTGGTAAAATTTTTGATTTTGTTTCGGCTTAAAACCTCGCGGCCCAAAACCGAACCGGCGAAAAAATCAAACGTGCCTTTTTTGGTTTTTTCCAAAAAAATGTCAAAAGTAACGTGCTCCAAAGAGTCCTCTGCCAGGCGCCGGCTGAACTTGACGTGTTCGGCGTAATTCTCCACGTCCGGTTCGCCAACCGCCAGGCCGCAGACCAGAATATTCCGGCGCCTGTCCTGATAGTAAGGATCGTCCGCAAAAACCACGTCCAACAAGCCTAAAGCCTTTAAATCCGGAAAACCCATATTCCAGGCGCAACGCCGGGGGTAAACTGAATCCGGCCGCCGAAACTTTTTACTGAACTCCAACAGTTCTTCGCCGGGTGGAAGGAACAAATGCTTCCAGGAATTAAGGGGCAGGCGGCCGGAATAGTCAATCTGTTTCAGGTCGCTTATTTTGGAAACAAAAAACTCCTTATCGTCTTTTACAGGAGCAAAAATCTGATAGTCTTGCCGAATATTTTGTATAAGTTTTTCTACCGCTGAAAACTTCATAGAGAGCAAATCAAACGCCGCTTTAATTCTCTCAAAATTATCTTAAAAATAACATAAAAAAACTAATAATGATCCTCTGACGCTGAGTAAATTATACAATAATTGCCGGATTTGGTAAATCCCGCGCCTTTTCTATTTAATACCTAAAACCACCCTGCAGTTATATAAATATACTTAAGGGTGGTGCTTACGAATACCCTCCGTGAAAAGGTGCTGGATAAAAAAAGAGATTAATGACGTTTGTATGTCATAATCTCTACTTGGTCGTCCTCCTTGATAACATAACTTCCCAAGGCGACGGCGCCATTGATTAAAATGGCCGATGTGGTCCCGGCGACTTTATTATACATTTCAAAAACTTCGTCGGCGGTTCTGCCAACCAATGACTCATCGGTAATTGGTTGGATCACAACATTGCTCATACTTCCTCCTTGTTACAGATTAACAGACTAGCAAAAATAATCATTTACGTCAATATGTCCGCATTGAGTCATCTAATTTCTAACTTTGGCCTAATCGGTTGAGTCATTTAAAATCTAACCATAATTAATCCATTAATTATGGTTAAAATATGACTCAC
>LCKE01000027.1 GCA_001001205.1 Parcubacteria group bacterium GW2011_GWF2_45_11
AAAAGGAGAAAGCAAAAAACATTTCAGATACTTGGGCCGCACGAAACCGACCCTCCCAACGGGCGAATTTCCTATAAATCGCCGCTCGGCGCCGCGCTGATGAATCGCGCGAAAGGAGATACGGTTACGGTTCAAACCGAAAGCGGCGATAAAACTTATCGTATTATAGAAATACGGTGAACTTACAGCCGTTTCTTCGTCAGTCCTCCAGTAACACTCTTATCGCCGCGCGGTAGGCGGGCGGCGCGTCTCCGCCGCTCACGTACTGATTGTTATCGGTATTCTTAACGGCCGTTGCCGAAAAAGTATTAGCACTCGCAGTATTGCCTAAAACTACATAGGTAGTTGAAGCGCTCATGGATGAACTGATGTCCATGTAAACGGTATAATTTCTTGTTTCACCGGCATCAATGTTGATAATGTCGGTGAATTGATAATAACCGCCGTCAGTAACGGCTGTTAAATCACTGCAATTTACCGCGCTAGTGCCAGAACCGCCATTATCATCAACGATTCTTAAGTTACTGATATAATCAGCAACACAATCAGCATGGGCCACAGGAAGTCCAATAAGTTCAACCCTCCATTGTTTAACTTCAATGTTAACGCCAGCGGTAATGGCAAACTTTAACATTGGCACGTTGGTTTGACCAACGGAAACATTGTCGGCTGAAGGACCATTATTGGCAACAGTAACCTGGCCGCCCTGAACTGTGGTTTCGCTGTAGTTGGTGCTGGTACCATCGTAAGTTCCAGCAACTGCACTACTTGTACAAGTAGTAGTGCCAGCGTCAACGCAAGCGCCGTAACCATAGGTCTGGCCTAAGGCATAAACGTCGCTCTCGCTGTCTAAGTAAAACTTAGTGGTATCGCCGTTTCTGGCAGAACCGGCAATATCGGCAGTCACAGTAAATATCCTATTCTGGCTCTTATCTAGCACAAAAGGGGTCGCCAGATCAAAAACGGCTAAACTGTCGCCGTTAATGCCGGAAACTTCGGCCAATAAAGTACTGCTCTGATAAAGCTTTAAGTTGCTGAATTTGGCGTTTTCAAGAGTGCCAGTCTGATACAAAGACAGTCTGCTAAGGTGCATAATTTCGGCTGAACTGTTGGTAACCTTGAACTGAGCCACGGTCGCGCCTGTCTGGCCGACGGTCGGATTCGTTAAGGTGCCGCCGTTAGCATCTACATCTAACCAACCGGTAGAAACTGAACCGATAGTTACAGTATTACCAGATAAGGGGAAGCTGCCGTTTACTTGGGCGCTGGTGCTTACACCATCGGCTGAAGCCAAAGAGTAAATATGCACACCGCCCGCAGTAGCGCCGGAACCGGAAGACACTAAAGCGGCCACGTCTGCACTAAAGGTTAAAGCCTTGGTAGTGCCGGCGGCAACGGAAAGGTTCAGGTTGCTGAAAGTAACAGTTAAAGAAGTATTGTTCAATGATTTGCCGCTGGTTAATCTGGTGGCGCCATCATAGAGATAATAATAACTCATGTCGTTATTATCGCTAGGACCGCTCTTGGTAAAGACCAGGCTATTGACGGTAACCGCGCCATCGGTGGAAGCGGTTAAATTAACCTTTAACAGAGGCACGTTGGTAGCTAAGCCAGGAGCAACTTGCGCGCCCGGTGAGCTGGGAGACAAAGCCACTGTTAAACCGGTGCCAATGGGGGTAGCTGTTGCGCCACCGACTGGATTGGCAATATCGCCTTCAACGCCGGTCACGGAAGTGCCGTCGGTATAGCCGGATAAATCACTCGCAGTCAGGACATAGTCCATATTGAGGTTATTGCCGGTCATGCCGTCTGCAGTCACAGGTCTCTTGGTAGTACCTTCAATGTAGTAAACCTGATCACTGCCGGCCATCTTCACTAAAGTACCGGTGGGATAAGTGGAGGTGGAGGTTAAAGCCGCGCCAGTAGTGTAATAACCGGACAAATAGTCAGGTATAGCCACAATCATCTGCTCCCAGTTCTCGCCATATAAAGCGACAGCTGTTTCTGCAGAATCAAGAGCCATGATAGTTCCGTTAGAACTAACAGCATACACGTTTGGAGAAGCAATCATCCAGGTGCCATCGCCTTGGACGCTGACATATTGCATCAGCCGAGCTCCAGGACGGAGGACCACGGTGCCACCAAGATCGTATGAGAACATTTCGGTATCGGCAATTGTCACGACGCCTGAAAAGTCATCATACCAAGTAAAGTATTCTCTCGCATGGTTAAAGGTGTACCTTTTGCCGTCAGCGGACAGATAATAAACAGCCGGATTAGTGGCAGTTTTAATCAAGTCGCCGGTTGAAGCAACGTTAGCGTGCACTGGAACAGTAACAGCGCCAACAACGCCCCAAAGGCTCAAAATAACCACCATGGAGATCAAGAAAGCTTTCTTGATAAAATTATTCATGGTTTTTTTCCTTGTTAAACTTACATTACCCGTTTTTTCCATTAAAACCGATATTAACCCGGCTTTATGAGGTTGCGGCCTGATTTAGACCCCGACCTTTGCAAGACCATAATTGCCGGATATCAGATTTTAATTTTGGCAGAAAAAACTAAATAAGTAAGCGTTTATTAATCGATTTATGCGCTAAAACGCGCAACCCTCGCTTTAATAATTACCATTTGTAATTATCAAAGTTCAGGCAAATCGACTTGTTAATAATAATAACTATATTAAAAGATTGCATCCCTTACTTAGGGACAATCATTTAATCTAGCATCACTTTTACGTATCCGCCCTAAATACGACACGCAAAAGTGGTGCTGGATTAACCCAAATTATAAAATAACTATCGTTTTCTGTCAAAAAAAATCTAAATTGCCCTAATTTGCCTGAGTTTCAGCAACATTATCAACAGCCCTCTATTCGTTAATAAGATCGGAATTCTGCCCGTCAGCCTGATTATTTTGAATAATGGCGGCGGTGGTTTCGGTGGTGGTAGCGGTTTCCATTGGCAAAATCTCCATCACGCCCTCAACCTTTATTGAATTACTCTGATTGTCCTGATTCGCCTGGTTGCCTTCAGCTGGCAATGATTCATCCAAAGTTTCGCCCAAAATCTCATTAGCCTGAATAATAAGCTGAGTGACATTAGAGACGTTCTTTAAGGCCTCAGTTAAATTCCCTTCTGCCAAAGCGTCGCTGGCTAAATCCAGATTATCTTGGAATTTAACGGTTAATTGGTTTAAGGTCGCCTGTTTTTCAGCGGTCAATACTGCCTGATTTTCTGATGTTGCCTGAACTTGATCTCCGGCTGTTTCAGCTGATTCTTCCGCCAGGTTATCTATGACCTCGGCCGTGGTGGTAACAACTGAACTGGTTTGGGGAGTTATTGCCCTAGACTGGTTAAAATAATCTAAAATCTTGTTTAACTGCTCCGTGGCCCTGGCAATCTTTTCCACCACCAGATTGGCCAGCTCTTCGGCAGAAAGATTCTGCAAGTCCTGCTGATCAATCAGCAACTGGATCGCCTCTCCCTGAACCGCTTCGGTAGCGGCAATGGCCTCATTAACTGCCACTTTATCGGCGCCTTTCATTTCCGATTCTTCTATAACCTTATTTAAAGCATTAACGGTATTTTGGGTGTTAGATGTAACTTCTTTGGCGAGCTCGGTAATGTTCCCGCCCGCCTTGGTCTGCTCGGCAATATCCAAAGAAGCCGAGGCCGCTGACATTTCCTTTTTCAGCTTAGTAACCACGGTATTGATGTGCTTATTCCTTTCCTGATCGTCTAATTTTTCTGATTGGGCCAATTTTTGGGCATCCTTAACGGTCTTTTCCACATGCTTAAGATAAACCTTGGTCTGCGAAGTTGGAGAAGTGGCTAAAACCAATTCCGCCCTTTCTACCGTTTCCCAAACGGAATATAAAAACTTACTGGGATTAAACTCGGCTCTGGCCGCCAAGCCGGTGGCGCTGACCAGCCCGATGAGCAACAAAAAGGAAACTGCTTTAACCGGAGACGGCACTAATTTATCCTGCCAGCCAATAAACCAAACTTTAATGTTATAATTCCAGGACGTTTTGTGGGCAAAAGTATCCTGATTAACTTTATTAACCAAAAAACTCCGGGCTTGTTTCAGCCATTCCTGGCTGGCCTCAACCCGTTCCAGATTTTTCATTTGATTGATGAGTTTTTCGGACATTTTATGTATATTTACGCAATTCTTTAATGGAGCGGTGGATAATGACCCTAACGTGTCCTGGTGATTTATCCACAATTTTAGATATTGCCTTGATAGACAAATCTTCAATGTATCTTAGGACGATTATTTCCCGTTGTTCATCGGGCAAAGTTCTAAGCAACTTTTCCAAGATTTCCCGATTGATGGCTGTATCCGGATCAACCTTAATTGATTCTTCAATTTCTTCTTCGGTATAAATTAGCGGCAGTTCTTCTTTATCGCGGCTACGGTAATAATCAACCACTAAATTGCGGGCGATCTTATAGGCAAAGGCCTGAAACTCCCTGATCTTTTTGCCCGCTAAAATATATTCCCAAATTTTAAGAAAAGTCTGGCTGGCCAAATCTTCAGCCGTCTCCTGATTTTTGACTCTAAAATAGATAAAACGGTAAATTTTATTGCCGTATTTATCAAATATTAGCCCAAAAGCCTCTGGCTCGCCATGGCTAGCCTTAAATAACAATAGGTTTTCATCAATCTCTTTCATTAAATATGACGTCAGAATTGGTAAAATGTTACAAATCTACAAATTACAAAGGATAAATATACTAATTTTTGATTAATTTGACAAGTTGCTCTATAAAAATTAAACGCCTCTGACCCTTGATTGAATCAAGGGCATTCAGGCGTAAAAAGTAAAAATTATTGGTATATTAGTAAAATTCGTAGTTTGTAACTTACAATATTATAAATCCAGAGACATTTTTTGTCCATTATCCCTGAATTTATCGGATACTTTCTTTAATAATACCTGACATCATTTTTTGAATATAAATTTTCTGGCTGAGTGGAACTAAAAATACTTTGTTCCTGGACAAAAGAGTCTTTAATAAAGATACGCGTTTTCTTATAATTAACGTTATATAGTATACAATAGTCTAGAAATAAAAATATTTAAGCTGATGTTAGTAGAATATCTTTTATAGACTATTCTAGAATAAATTGATATAATTCACTATATTAGCCACAAAATAATATGCTTAATGATTTACCTATCAGAGTTTCGGTTAGTGAAGCGGCCAAGCTATTTGGAGTTTCAAGCAAAACAATCAGATCAGCCCTAAAGTCGGAAAAACTTCGCTACATAGTTGTTAATAATCGCTATAAAATCAGCTTTGACAGCCTTTTAGACTGGTCACAGCTATCTACCAGAAGGCGCAATCAATTATCCACAAGCGGTATCGGTCAATATGTTCAAAAATGGAATATTGCCAACAAAAAATACAGCCCCAATCCGGAAATGATAAAGCGCCTCTTAAAACCTAAAAATCAATCTTCCTGAAACCGATCCTGTCTTTGGCCAGATTTTCAGTTTTCCACAGCAGGCCCCTGTAGATCATCTGGCTGCCGTAGCGCCCGTTGATTTGATCCATGGCCTCGCTTAAGTTCAAATCAGGCCGAAAAAACAGCTCCGGCTGCTTAAACATCGGGCATAAATTAAAAACTCCAATTGCCAGCATCGTCACCTTATGAGAAAGCTCGGCCCGGCTTAAAACCTGCTGCGCCGGCCGGAAAATATCGTCTGTGGTGTAAACAGGCTTTTTTAATTTAAAAGATTTACTTAACCCGCCTTGGCCGATGTAAGACCAATGAACGTAAACGCCGTAGGCCAGCTGTTTCCGTTCTCTGAGCCGTACGCCCACTTTTGACGCCAGCTTAAATAACACGGCTGACAAATACTTTTTATCAACTGTCCAGCGCGGCAGACAGTAAGAATGCCCGATGGATTTGCTTTTTAGCTCTTCCAAGGACCTTAAATGGTCAATTTCCAGACCATTAACGTGGCAGTACAGCCAGTAACCTGGCTTACCCAAAGCCGAAAAAAGATTCTGCACCGGGAAGACTCGCAGATCCGCGATTGTCCGTATACCCAGGGCGTTAAGATGCTTTTTAAAGCGCCGGTTAACGCCCCAAAGATCAGTCAACTGCCGCCCTCTGAAAACTGGCTCAAGGGAGGCCTGATCAGGCAACATTAAAGTTGAATCAACTCCTGCCGTATCAGAAGCGAATTTAGCTAAAAATTTGGTAAAAGACAAACCAATGGAGCACCTTAACCAGGAACCGATTTCGGCTTTTACACGCCCGCGAATTTTTTCAGCCAGATACTCGGCCTGCTTAAAATCCCTGCACCAGCCGGTTAAATCCAAAAAGGCTTCGTCAATGCTGTAAGGCTCAAAACTGTCGCTGTAGCTTTTCATTATCCCAAATAATTTTTGGGTGACGCTGCGGTATTTATTGGGATCGTTTTCCACCAAAATAACCTGAGGGCATAATTTAACGGCCTGATAAACCCGGCAGCCGGTCTTAACGCCGACCTTTTTGGCTTCCACCGAGGAAGCGATAATGCAGCCATTGGGCGACAAATAAGCGCAAACACCCAAGGGCTTATTTCTAAAAAAAGGGTTGGCCTGCTGTTCAACCGAAGCAAAATAAGAGTTCATGTCCAAATGTAGAATAATCCGCTGCATGGCTAACCGTCAACGCCGCTAAGTTTGGCTTAACCGCTACTGTATAGTTTTTCCAAGACCCAGCTTAAATTAAAAGGGTTAAAAACCAGCTGAAAATAATTCACCTCATCGGTAACCGAAAAATGGTATAAGGTTTGCCGACCTAAAGTGGAAGTATGCACCAGATGCACTTGACTTATTTTATATATTTTACGACGCCAACTGAACAACTGGGGCACAATCTCGTTCGTCTTAAAACTCACCAGGACTTCTATGGGTTCGTTGATTTGATCGTACATCAAAAACAATTTTAAAATTTGGTTAATCACCCGCTGAAATATACTTATGCAACTCCAAAAACAAATAAATCCAGCACCTTTTCACGGAGGGTATTCGTAAGCACCGCCCTAAAGTTATATAAATATACTTCAGCGGAGTGCTGGGTATTAGCCCCTCTAGAAAAGAATCTCTGCAGGGTATTAAAAAAGGTGCTGGATAAAGGAAAAATTATCAGGTAACGGCGAATTTACGGATAACCGCCCGGACTATCCCCTGAATTAAGGGATCCTTGCTGTAGACGGGCTTCATGGAGCTGTTGGCCGGCTGAAGGCGAATCCGGTTCTTTTCGCGGTAAAACTTCTTTAAAGTAGCGTAAGCGTTATCCAACAAGGCAACAACGACATCGCCATTTTTAGGGCTATGATTCCGTTCAATAATCACGTAATCGCCGTCCCAAATGCCCTCGTCAATCATTGATTGCCCCTTAACCTTTAAAATATAGCTGTTTTCTATGTTAGGCACAAAATCCGAGGGCACGGCCATGGTTTCGCGATCTTCAATCGCTTCAATGGGCTCACCGGCGGTAATTAAACCAACCAAAGGCAAATCAATGGAAAAGGCATCGCGGTAGCTGGCTAAAATCACCGGCTCTAAAGCCCGTTTTTGATGTTTTTCGGACTTTAAGTAGCCTTTGTCTTCTAAAGCTTTAACATGCTGATGAACCGTGGCCGGCGAAGAAATGCCAAAATGGTCGGCAATCTCCATATAGCTGGGAGAATACTCATTGTCCTTGAGGTAATATGTGATAAAATCCAAAATTTCTTTCTGACGTTTGGTTAGTTTGTCCATGTGTTTGAAAATTAATAATTAATAACTAAATAATAATTAAAGATGGCTTGCAGAATTGTTACCGGTTAAAAGTAACTGCTTACATTGATGCATGCTACTTATCCACACCTTTCCCTTTTCTACCCGACACCACTTTTACCTTAAAATTAGCGAAATTTTAAAATATTTAATAAAAATGGTGTAGGGTTATATCTTTATTATACCGAAAATAAACCGAAAGTCAAATTAACCGCAATCTTACTGAAATGATAAACAAAAATCTGTCTAAAAGACAGATCAGTAAAATTCCTATGTCATACAGGCGGATATTCGTAAGCTATTCGCCCGCTAGTTCCTTTCTGAATTCATTATTCTAACCTACAGCTCTGCCAAAACCACCTTAACCTCAATCTCCTGGCCTGCCCGGCGCACCAACAAAGTTAATTCCTGGCCCGGAGTGTAATCCTGGATTAATTTAGTTAGAGAATTTCTTTCGTCAACGTCTTCGTTGTTAACCTTTAAAATAATATCGCCCGCTTTAAGCTCGGCCTGAGCGGCCGGGCTACCTTCATTAACCGCCAAAATATTCTTGGCGGCATTGCCCAGCAAGACGGCGCCATTTGTTTTTCCTTCAGAAACCGCCGGCGCCAAACCCAAACTTTCGGATAAATCAACATAATGAACGCCCAGGGCGCTCCGCATAATTTCATTGCGGTTGGCTAAAAAATTATTAACCGCCGAAGCCAGATAATAGCCCGGGATGGCTAAACGAATATCGGGGCGGCCGGAATAAAAAAGCAAGCCGACAACCTCCACATTTTCATTGACCAAAACGGCGCCGTTGTAAACGGCGTCAAAATCCGTAACTAATTTAAGGTAATGATCAATTTTATCGCTCGACAACAAAAAGTCGCTGCCTTGCGCCTGATCGTGATAAGAAAACTTTTGCACGGCCGATTTGACGATATCGGAGCCGTGGTTTTGCGCGGCGTACCGCGAAACCAGCAAAGGCTTGGTTGGCTGAACGGTATTTAAATCCGCAAAGCGGACAGGCGAACGATCCTGAGCGGCGATTTGCACCAGCACCGCTCCGGAAAACTGGTCCACCACCTCGCTTAAAGGTTCAAAAATCTTTTTATCGGCGGTTATAACTACGTAATCTTCAGTCTCAATAACGCTCTGATGGGTCAGCAACCAGCCATCGCTGGTGATAATCATGCCGCTGCCCAAAAAATCGTTTTCCAAATAAAGCGAATCCAAAATGTCTTCGCCCGCCCGGTGTTTATAAAAACCCACCACCTGGCTCTTTAATTGGCTCAGGACATCCTGGTACGCCTGATCTTCCTCATTCAATAAAAAGTTTAAATCCAAAACTTGCTCCTCCGTCACCGCCTCTTTGGGTTCAACCAGAGTGCGAGTGTAATCATCAAACCAAAAATCCTGAATAAAACCTGACAAAAATCCGGCAATCACCGACATCAACAAATAAAAAATAAAAACTTTGCTGCCACCGGCGCGCGTTTTACTGAAAGACGGCACGGAAAATTCCTGTTGATAAATTTCTCTGATAACTTCTTCTTTATCGGGATTTTTATTCGGCTCGTCAGCCGAAAAATCTTTTTTGTTTTTTTCTGGTTTTGGCATGTTAATAAAACAAATTGTCCTGGATTAAAAGATGATAACTTAAGATTTAATCAAACGGCTCCGGCCTTTTAAAAATCGCCTGAGCGGCTTAAAACCATTGGGCGGTGGCCAGGATCAAAACAGCGACGATCATGGCAATGATCAGGTAATTTCTAACGATTTTTTTAGGCGCTGTTTTACCAAACTGCCACACCACTAGGCTGATGACCACGGCATACCATAAGGCCAGCAAAAGTCCTTTAAGATAATAAACAAGGGGCAATAAAGAAACGGCCCAAAACATCTGGCTGACTATGAAAGCGATGACAACCCGGAATAACAGCGGACTGATTTTTAAATGCCAGGCGGACCAATTATGGTACCAGCTTAAAACGACCGTTAAAATAAAAAACACCGGCAAGAGAAGCCCCAGCGAAACGCTTAAAAAATCTCTTAAACCATATAAAATGCTGGCCATAAAAAATGCCAAGAACAATTGGGTAAGATAAAAAATGGACCACAGCTTTTCCAGTTGCGGCAGGGCTTTTTTAAAATACTGAACAAACAATTCATTAAGATAAAGAAAATTGCTGATGACGATAGCCGCGGCTAAAATAAGCTTGAGCGCAAAATTTTCCAAAAACAAAAACATGACCAAGCCGCTTTCGGTCTGCAACAAACTGAACAAAGCGTAAAAAAAACAGGATCTTTTCAGCTTAACCTTGGACTTAACCAGCAGCCAGGCGCCCAAAAAGGACGCCAGCCCGGCAACGATCAAGGTAAAGTAAGCCAGGTTGGCCCGCCAAAATAACAAACCGCTTAAGCCGCCGATAATGGCGGGAACAATAAAAGAAAAAATTCGGTAAAAAAGCATAGGGCCGAGTTAAAAATATCTAGGAAAAATTATTGATGATAAACAAAGATAAGGTGGAAGCCAGCCAGGAATAATCTTTAATAAGCGATTCCAGGCTGGTACGCGTGGCCTGCATGGCCTGAGCCGTACCCGGCTTAACACGATCCAAAGAAGTAATCAGCTTAAAATGAAGGTCTTGATACTTGGCCGGCGTGGTCAGACCCAACAAATCGTTCTCTAACGAACCGACCCCTTCGCTCAAATTTTTCATTTTTTCTTCGGCGCTGTAACTTTGCAATAGCTGAATCAAGGCCTGCTGGTATTCGGTAGCCAGCAGACGCTCCTGTAACCCGGCAACGGGCTGATTGAACGCCTGGCTGAAATTAACAGAATTCAAAATGGTCGTCGTGGCCAGCAAGGTGGTGGAAGACAGCAAAAATATCGCGAAAAACAAGATTCTGCCAATATTCATAAAATTTCATTAATTAATAATCCTTGACTTAAGCCTGCTGCGGCCGGTACATCAGACCTAAAATTATTCCGGCGATAATATAGTTTAACAAGCCGGAAATCAGCCAGGCCACGACTAATTCCGTCGGCACGGCCATGGTTAGAAAAGTCATAATTAAACCCGGGACAGTGCCGACCAGCCAGATCCAAAAAGCATACTGAATGCCTTTGCCAACGCCATGATCGGGAATGGCATTATAAAACAAGGTGTAAACTAGGCTTAAAATCAAACCGATGACCATATCGGAAATTAAAGCCCAAAGCCACCAATGGCCCGTCATGTCGGACCATAAAGCCGGGTCGGAAACGGCGTACAAACCGCCGGACAGCCAGCTTTCAACGGCGCCGAGGACAAAAAGCACCACGCCCAAGAGGATGCCCAGTTGAAAAATTTTGCCTTGGTTGTTTTTTACCATAAGGTTAACTATTAAAAATTAATATGTTAAAAATTAAAACCCCTCCCAAAATCAAAGTCAATAAACTGGTTACAACCGTCACGATCGCCGGCTGATATTTTTGCTGAATGGCCAGGTAAAGCGGATAGCCGAAGATCAGCACGCCCGAAATCGCCACGCTAAAAACTAACAGCAAGAGAACGAAAATTATGTTAAAAGGCGTGGGCGGACCGTTAAAAACGTGATCCAAGCTGTTGATCAGCCAGGCGATTAAAGAGCAGTAAGCCACCTCTAAAATACCGCCACCCAAGCCGAATTTAAGAATCTCTTTGGCTGATTGATTTTTGCTGGTCATATCACTTTAAAGACCGAACGAACCCGCATCAATTTCCTGCCAGTCATCCGCTAAGTTGTCCCATTTAAATATTTTTAAAGTATGAGTAAACTCGTCGGCGGAATAGATATAATCAACTCCCACGTCGCTGCCGATTCTGGTTGAGTAATGCGTCTTTTTGCCCAAGACCCTGGGCCTGGTAATCCATTCCAGGCGCATCAGGCCCACCGGACCCTTGAATTCTATAAACTCCATGGTTTCTAGGCGGTCTTCATGATTAACCTCGCCCTGATCCCTCACCTCAAAGCTGTCAACGATTTTTTGTTTGATTTCCGGCCACTTATCGGGATGCATGATGTAAATTGGATAACAAATTAATAGATTATAGAATTATTAATGATATATTCTACACGTTACATAATACCTGATTCTTGTTATTGATCTTCAAGATATTGCCGGCCGAGTAATTCTTCCGGCAAATAATCCTGCACAACGTCTTCGTCGTAATCGGGATTATCGTAATTTAAATCTTTCATCAGGCTGGTGGGCGCGTTCCTTAAATGCAAGGGCACCGGATAATTTGGCAATTCCATAATGTCTTTTTGGACTTTTTGATAAGCCGTATATAATTTGTTGCTTTTAGACGCCCTGGCCAAATAAACCACTGCTTGAGCCAAAATAACGTTACATTCCGGCAAGCCGATAAAATGACACGCCTGATAAGCGTTAACCGCCTGGACTAAAGCCTGAGGATCGGCCAGACCGATGTCTTCGGAGGCAAAGCGGACCAGGCGCCGGGCCACATACAGCGGGTCTTCTCCGGCTTCCAGCATTCTGGCCAGCCAATAAAGCCCGGCATTCGCGTCTGAACCTCGCAGACTTTTATGCAAAGCGGAAATTATATTGTAATGCTCCTCTCCCGCCCGATCGTAAAGCAAGTGGGATTTTTGCAGCGAGGCGCTGACAGTTTTTTTATCAATAGTAATTGTACCATTTTTATCCGGTTTTGTCGTGTTGATTGTCAGCTCCATGGCGTTTAAGGCGGTGCGGGCGTCGCCGGATGACATCTGAGACAAATAATCTATTACCCCATCGGCTAATTTAAACTGTTTGGCCTGCAGGTATTTATCTGATTTAAGCGCGGAACGCAAAATTTGCGCTATGGCAGACGGTTCTAACGGCTTTAAGACAAACACCCTTGAACGCGAAAGCAAGGGTGAAATAACCTCAAATGAGGGATTTTCGGTGGTGGCGCCGATTAAGATCAGGGTACCGTCTTCCACCACCGGCAAAAAAGCATCCTGCTGAGCCTTGCTGAAACGATGAATTTCATCCACAAATAAAATGGTCCGCTGACGCTTAAATTTTTTTCTTTCCCGCGCCTGGACAATAATCTCCCTGACCTGCTTGACCGAACCGGCCACGGCGCTGAGCTGCACAAAAACGGACCTGGTCTGCCGCGCGATAATTCTGGCCAAAGTGGTTTTGCCGCAACCGGGCGGCCCCCAGAAAATAATGGAGGGAATGTCGTCTTGTTCTATCGCCCGCCGCAAAATAGCGCCAGGACCGATGATTGCTTCCTGGCCGTAAAATCCGGAAAAATCAACCGGCCGTAAACGTTCGGCCAATGGCTGGTCTTTGGTTAAATTTTGATCAAATAAATCAGCCATAAAAAATCTTTTAAAATTCCGAACAGTTATAAATCAAGCGATAAAGGCACTGCTCGCTCCGGCAGACGACTTTGCATTTTTCTTGGATGAGCTCGGATCCGCAGACCGGACAGACCAACTCATCAAACCGTTGGCTCGCTAACAGGTCAGTAACAGATTGATGATTATCCGAATTTTCCATAAGTTTATCTTACCATAACTCTTAGAGAAAATTAAAATCGGGCATAACCCGAAAATAAATGAAGTTAGAATGAAGAATTAAAAATACAGAATGAAGAATAATGAATTAAAAAGAAAGAGAAGTCAGTTAAGTGTTACCGGCCCGGCTCGCCGTCATGGCGGGCGGGCTTCAGGCTTTCTGCTCATTCCCGCCAAAGCGGCGGTGCCGTCCGGCGTAGTCTTTAAGCGCCGCGTCTAAATCCTTTTCTCCAAAACCCGGCCAGCAGACTTTGGGAAAATAAAATTCGCTGTAAGCGGAATGCCATAATAAAAATCCGGATAAGCGCTGCTCGCCCGAAGTTCTGATGATCAAATCCGGCGGCGGCATCTTGGGATCATACATAAGTTTCTGCAAAACTTTTTCGGTGACTGACCTGACTTTAGCTTTAATGGCCCGATTGACCGCGTCCACAATCTCCGGCTGGCCGCCGTAGTTTAAAGCGATATTCAAGGTGGCCTTTTTATTATTCTTCGTTAAAGCCATGGCCTGCCGGCATTCTTTTTGCAAATCTTTGGATAGCTGATTCAAGCGGCCCAAAATCTGGACTTTAATGCCTTTCTGATGCATGGTTTTAACGTCGCGTCTTAAGCCTTCTTTTAATAAATTCATCAGATAGCTGACTTCTTCTTGGGAGCGGTTCCAGTTTTCCGTGGAAAAGGCAAAAACCGTCAAAACCTTAATACTGCGGTCAAGACACCAGTCTCCGACTTTAAGAATTTTGTCGTAACCTTTCTTATGGCCGATTAAAGTGGGCAAACCGCGCTTTTTGGCCCAGCGCCGGTTGCCGTCCATAATTATGGCTAAATGATTTAAAACTGCTTTTTCCATAAGTCAACAAATATATTTAAAAAATGCCTGACAACAAAACTGTGAATTAGTTTATCATAAACTTAACATTTTTAAAAGATTTTTTTAAAGATTTTTTTAAAGATTTTTGAAAGATTTTTGAATTGACAAATCTAATTATTTATGTTATTATCTAAACCAAACGTAAATTTACAAACAATTCCATAGGGAGACGCTGGTGGCTAGCAAATATCCACCTCTGCTTAGAGGTATTAGGCATATGCGCTTAATTCTCGCGCTATGCGTGAGGCTTGATGAAGAAAACATCGAGCATTTTGTTAACACAGCTTGGGAGGCAACGTCTCCCAACCAAGCCTCACGGCTGGGAGCAAAGCTGTTCCTTAATCCTCCATCAGATGACCAACTGATGACAGGGCCGGGCAGCTTTGGTCAAGCCGCTCAAGCGATCAGGAGAATGAAAGATATGAAGGGGCCTCAAGCCAAAGAGGCTCTAAAACAAGAGATTCAAAAAAGGAAAAGAAGCTGATAGAAGTAACAACGACGCCTAACAAAGTCTCCTTAACCAGAGCAAGGTTAGGCAAAGATTGGGAGGAAACATGAAGAGTAGAACCATCGTCCTGGTGGCGGTTTTGGGGACAATTGTCCTTATTGCCGCCTTCGTCTGTCTGGTGAAATTCTGGTGGGGCGCAACCCCCACCTGCCAGACTGTGACACCGGGAGGAGTTGAGGTCACCTACAAGCCTCATCTTTTTTCCTCCCCCACGAATCCGATCCTTGGCAAGATTGTCGCCAAGGATCTTAATCTCAAGATCACTCTTGAGATTAGCGCGAACCGAGTCAGCTACGCTGACTCGTCACGAATCAACAAGGCGGTTGATTCGTGTTTTACCCTGATCTTCAGGCCGGAGGAGATCAACTCGCTCCTGCCTGAAGGTTTTAACCTGGCTGTGGTCACGGCGCCGGAGTGGTATTTTCACTCCACCACGGCCGCGCCTGACGACTTCGTGCCTGCGGCGGCACCAGCAATGCCGCAGACACCCTGCGAATGATTTAAATGGCCGACTTCCCCATAAAGGACGTCGGCCGCTTTTTTTGTTTATTCTCCCTAGTCCTAAGACACGCAGACTAAAGCATTAATTTATAACATGTTTCATAAATTTCTATTTACGCGACACTATTTACGCGACACTATTTACGCGACGCCGCCGCGCATTGCCGCCGCGCATTGCCTGTCCGCCGCGCATTGCCGCGCATTGCCGCCGCGCATTGCCGCCGCGCATTGCCTGTGTCAACGCCGCGCATTGATTGTCAACGGGAAGTTAAAATGTCACCCCTAAACGGGAAGTTGAAATGTCACTCTTTACATTATATTTCAAGGTCAACTTTAAGCTTAATGAAAATTGGTCGGGCTGGCGGGATTTGAACCCACGACCTCGTCGTCCCGAACGACGCGCGCTACCAGCTGCGCTACAGCCCGTATCTTGAGAATATACAGATATTTCGGGAGAAAATCAAGTTTTAAATATTGACACGGGCACGCCATGTAACTTAAAATTTAATTATGAAAGTCAGGTATATAATTTTAAGTCTGACCGTGATCATCGCGGTTGTTGGCGTCGGGCTGGCTTATTATGTGATTAATGATTCATTGGTCCGCTTTCAATGGCAGGATATTTTGAGCCAGGATTTTTTCAGTTCATTCAGCCAGCCCGTTGTCCAGCCCAAGCAACCGAAAGCGCCTGAGGAAGTTTCCGGTATTTTTACGGGCGACATTATGCTTTCTAGGGTTGTCGCCCAAAAAATAAAAGAACACGGCCCGGCTTATCCTTTTTTACAGGTCGGCGATTATTTAAAGTCGGCTGATTTTGTTTTTGGCAACCTGGAAACGCCGCTGACGCCGGGCCGGGAAATTGAGTCCGGTGAAATGGTTTTTCGGGCCGAGCCGGACTTAGCCCAAGTTTTGTCCGACTATAATTTTCAAGTGCTGTCTTTGGCCAACAATCATACGCCCAATTTCGGTGAACAAGGGCTGCTGGACACTTTTAATTATCTGGAACAGGCCGGCATTAAATACGCCGGCGCCGGGCGTAACAATACCCAAGCTTACGCGCCCGCTTATTTTGAGAAGCAGGGGGTTAAGTTCGCCTTTTTGGCCTACACTTATCCGGGCATCGTGCCTCAAAATTATGAGGCCGCTGGCAGCCGCGCTGGTACGGCTTTTATGAACACGGCCATGATGGTGGCGGCCGTTAAGGAGGCTAAAAATCAGGACTACCTGGTGGTTGTTTCCATGCACGCGGGCGATGAATACACCGCTACGCCTAATCGTCAGCAGGTTGATTTTGCCCACACCGCTGTTAAAGCCGGGGCCGATCTGGTCATCGGCCATCATCCGCATTGGGTGCAGTCGGCTGAAATTTATCAGGGTAAATACATTTTTTATTCTTTGGGCAATTTTGTTTTTGATCAAATGTGGTCCCAAGCCACCAGGGAAGGCCTGGCGTTAAAAATTACCTTTGATTCCGCTGGCGTTAAAAAGATTGAGCCTCGGGCTGTCTTAATCAGTGATTACGCTCAGCCAAGTTTATTGGAAGGAGCGGCAGAGGCTGAGATAGTTCAGAGGCTGAGATTATAAGTTTTAAGAATGGCAAAAAGATAAAACTGATGATTCCTCCATGCATCATCAGTTTCTAGTGGCCTCCCCAGTTTTTGCCGCTGGACCAAAATTTGGCGTACTGGTGGCCCCAACCGCCCTGGACCGTCGGCAATCGTTCTAATAAACATAAAAATGCCAAAGCGGTCAACGCCCACAGCCATGTGGGCGTATAGTCCAACGGGTGGTTCACCCAAAAACGTCCGAACATCCAACCTCCTATTGCTATAGGCCGTGAGACGTGGCCTATGACAAAAAGGAGGTTTAAGATGAATTTTTTCATCTCTTAACTCCTTTGTTTGTTTAAGGGGCTTTGATGCCTTATTTGTAGCATGAATAGGCTTGTTTGGCAAAAAAAGAACCGGCGCTGGGAGGCGTCGGGTTTAAAATTATTTTGCCGATCCTGGTGGCAACAGTTCTTTAATTTCATCCAGGGTCGTTTTGATGTCTGTTAGCAGTTGCCTCAACTTGACCGGTGTTGCGGAACTGAACCGTGGGTACAAGAGCGCCAGCGCTCTTTTCCAAATTCTGTCCAGCCATTCTGGTGTTACTTGGTTGAACAGGTCAAACAGCGGCCCATATCTGACCCAGGGGGTCAGAGCGGTTGTAAGGCATGCCGTCAGGTAGCAGAACCATCCGGGCAAGCCAGTAGGAACGCTGATCAGGGTTACGATCAGCACCACCAGACCAAGAACCCCGAGGCAGAACAGCCCCGAGATAATGGATTCAAGCCCGCTGTATCTGAGCCACAGCTTTAATTTTGTCAAGCCGGCTGTGACACTCATGACTGACGAGTCTAACATGTTTCCTCCAATCTTTGCCTAACCTTGCTCTGGTTAAGGAGACTATGTCAGGCGTTGTGGATGCGGGTAGGGGTACGATTTATGACAAAATCTATCATTAAAATATTGTTTTGTCAAGCGTCGCGTAAATAGTTGTCGGCAATGCGCGACAGGCAATGCGCGGCGGTTGACTAACTAAATCACTTCTGCTAGTATGAGAGGTTACAAAATGAACTTAAACAAAAAGCTGATAAAAAGAACCTTTTACACTGGCGCAATGCCTATTTGGACGCTTCGGTGGTTAAGTCTAAAAAAGGGGCAGAAAATACGTAAGTTATTCGGGAAAACATAAGGTTTTAGGCTTAAACCGCAGTTTAGCCATTGATTCCAAGGGTAATCCTTTAACCATTATCTGCTTAAAGGCCAACTATCACGACCAACGAACGGCTTTGGCCACTCTAGACCAGATTAAGACGGGAAAACCTAAAAGATTGGGAGCGGACAAGGGTTATGACGCCGAGGCAATCCGCTTAGAGCTAATCAAACGACGGATCGCGCCTTGTTTAATCAGGCGAAGCAATAATTCAAAAAACATTACCAAGATTGAATTACGGGAAAGAAAGTACTGCCAGCAAAGGTGGAAAGTGGAGAGAAGCTTTGCCTGGCTTAACAACAATCGCCGAATAGACAGGTTTATGGAAAAGAAAGCCAAGACTTACAGGGGTTTCTGCCATTTGTCCTTCATCAAGCATTATCTTAAAAAGCTGGCTAAATGAGTTTTGTAACCAGCTCTATATATCACAGTTGTTTAACATAATCCAAAAACAGAAAGGGGGACGTGATGTCCAAAAAATTCCTGTCACGTGAAGAAGTACCATTCGGCCCGCCACAGCACACTTTCGGTCTTAGGATAGTGAAAGAAGTCTGGTATGATGAAAACGGAGTAAGAGAGTACTGGAAGTACTCTCTTCCCGACGCTGTACAGATATTCGGTCTCACTACGGAAGGACTGGTAGTCGCCATCTCGGAGTTTCAACCCGGGGTGGGCGTGGACTATCTCCACTTGCCGGGCGAGACGATGGAATGGGGAGAAACACCGCTCAAAGCCGCCGTCCGTGGCTTATTCGAGGAAACTGGCTACGTAGCAGAAACAGAATCAGTGAAACTGCTCAGCACGATTCTCGAGAACTCTGGCCGGAGTGATCGCCTCGTTCACATCCTGCTTGCCACCAACTGCAAGAAGAGTGAACACCAAGGCGAGAAAGGGATCAAGACAGTTTTGCTTTCGCCGAGTGAGTTTTGGAATCGTCTCATGCAATACTTTGTGACGAGTCCAGACCACAAGCACGGCGGCGGCAACTCTCTAAAAGCAACTGCTCTCGCTTTTAGTGAGTTGGGTTTGTTAATTATACGAAAGGAGTAAGTTCGTTGAAACCAAAAACAGTCGTTGTGGTTGCCGGCCTCCCAACAAGTGGCAAGAGTACGCTCGCTCGGGCACTCGCCGAAAAAACCGGATTTCACTTCATCGATATCGATGCGGGACCAGCAAGTTGCGCCTGTTCGCAAGAACAGAATCCCTTTCGATCGGATGAAGCTCGCGCCCGCGAGCGGGCGCGGATGACGGTGGCTTACACTGTTCTGCACGCTGCCGTTGAGGCTAATCTCCGGCAGGGTTTTTCGGTGATTATCGCCGCCACCTATTCTCGCCATACCAACCAAGATTTTCTCCAATCGGCGGTCGAGAGAGGCGGGGGGACCATGAAGGTCATTTGGTGTCAATATAACGATACCCCCGAGGAGATTGGGAGACGCATAAAGGATAGATTGACCCGAGGTAGCGTTGGGGGTTGTAAATCCCTGTCAGATTACCTCGATGACAAAGCGAGATATATGGGGATCAAGTTTCCCCATATCGTAATAATGAATAATGAGAGTGAGCTGGACAAGGCCGTTCAGCAAGCCCTCTCGTACATAGGAACCAACTAGTGCTCAGCGGAAATTCGTGAACAACGAATCCAATCCGCAGGGCACTTTTTTCTCAAAATTTCAAAGAACAAACTTTCATTAAGCTTAAAGTTGACCTTGAAATATAATGCGAGGTCGCGGGTTCCCCGCCCGACCGACCAACTTTTGAGGGAAAAACAAAACGTTTTCTCCGCTAGGCCACGAAAACGATTAATTTTAAGACTCAAATGCATGCAAAAAAAATTCGTGTTAAAAAATGATAAGTACAGAAAAACCAGGGGCGGATATTCGCGTTTTATAAATATTTTCTGTCATAACTGTAAAAAGCACCTATTGTTATATCAGGGATGATTAAATTAATTCTGTTGAAAAAGTTTAGGATTACAGGTAATTGTTTTATATCAAAAAGATGGACCGGGCGCACTCAAACGCATATACCTTGACCGTATTTTTGCTCCAAAAATATTTACTCCCAAGACATGCGACTTTATCTGCCCTGCGTGCAAAAAAATCATTGGTAAATTTTATACTTACAAAAACGAAAAACGGCTGGCAATCCGTCTGCATCAAGGATCGTTTTTTAAAAAAATTGGAAAAGGGTCATACCCACCACATTAAAAAGGATTGGCGCTCAGATTTAATACAATACAAAAAAGACGATCAACGGATCGTCTTTTTGTTATTAAAAAAATTCTGTCAGACGGACAAGTACGAATTAAGAATACGGATGAATACGGATTAATGACAAATAATATAAAGAACCATCCGTGCTTCATCAATAAATATGCGTACTATATCCGTATAATCTATACTTGATCAAGCATCTCACGAAACTGCCTGATTGTTTCAAAAAATCTGCCTTTATGTTCTTCCTTGATCGGCTCGCCCGGCGGCAAATTCAAAATCAAAGGATTAATCTTGGTACCGTTTTTAACCACTTCATAATGCAAATGCGGGCCGGTGGAAAGCCCGGTTGAACCGACGTAACCGATAGTTTCCCCCTGTTTGACCTTTTGGCCGGCTTTGACCACAATTCTGGACTGGTGGGCGTAATTGGTGGTGTAAGTGCCATTATGCCTGATACTGGTCAGATTGCCGTAACCCACGCTTGACCAGCCAACGTAAATAACCGTGCCGTCGCCGACCGCTCTGATGGGCGTTCCGGTAGGGGCGGCATAATCAACGGCGCGATGGCCAGTGCACAAACCGTAACTTTCCAGACATCTTAAACCGATGGTAAAACCCGAAGTGATGTATTTATACTGAATCGGCGCTTTTAATAATTCCTTTTGGACTGAAATGCCGTTTTGGTCATAATAACCCCGGTGTTCCTCATCCTCTTCAAAATAATAAATTTGATACTCCGTGCCGGCGTTATTATATTTAGCGGCCAAAATTCTGCCAGGCATAACATAACTGCCGTTCCGGTAACGTTCCTCGTAAATAAATTTAAAAGTGTCGCCGGTTCTGGGATCAACGGCAAAATCAATGGTCCACTGGTAAGCGTCGGCCAAATCAATGATCGCCCGCACATCCACGCTGTTATCCAGGGCGGCCTGATAGAGCGAAGTGGCCACCGTGCCGTCGGCAATTTTCCACTGTAGCTCATAAGGTATTGAGACTCGTTCGGCCGCCCACCCGCTTTCAGTCATTTCCGCGGAAGTGGAAGCCACACCGCCCTGATCTTCATTTGTTAATTCATTGACTTTTTGATACGTGACGTAAAGCTCCTCCTCCGTGTCAATGGGATAAACCAGCTGGATGAATTCGCCGGACTGCTGATTATAACGCAAAGTTAAGGTGCGGCCGACGCGAATGGTGGCCAAATCATAAACGTCTTGGGCGGCGGCTAAAATCTCCGCCGTCATATTAGGATCAACGCCGGCCTGATACATCAAAATCCCGAAAGTTGAATTGGGGGCGATTTCCACGGTGACTAAACGATCCGGTGCAGATTCAGCCGTTTGATTTTCTAGGTTTGTTTCCTCGTCCCTTTTTTGGGAATCAACCGCGTAAATCCAAACAAAAAAAATAAAAACCAGGCAAATAAAGATAAAAAGAATAAAGGATTTTATTCTTAAACTCATAATTTATATTTTAACTTCCTGCCCTGGATTGATTAAGTTGGTACCGGGTACGGGAATCGAACCCGTGTTACCAGGATGAGAACCTGGCGTCCTAGCCACTAGACGAACCCGGCAAATATTATTATTGTTATAAAAACCTGGAGTTCTGCCGGCGGATCGCCGATGAGGCGACTAACCGTTAGACGATGGAACCAAAAATAATAAATTACCCTGCGGCAAGACCGCAGGGTATCGGCAGAAAGGTATGACCCTAAAGCTATATCAGCCTTAGTTGTGCCTCTGCCGGCGTCTGGCCTTGATCG
>LCKE01000028.1:0-11397 GCA_001001205.1 Parcubacteria group bacterium GW2011_GWF2_45_11
GCGATTTATCTATGGGTGGCGGTTATTTTAATTTTTCACATACAGGCGCGGCTTTTATTAATGGTAACCACAACGTACAAGTAAGAGTTGATACTGACAGTAACGGTTCCAATTATTTCAAAATTAATAATGGCGACAATAATTCAATATTTCAGGTTGATGAATTCGGGCATATTTCTAATATTCTCGGCTCGGTCACTATTGATGATTCTTTAGTTGTGACCGGCGCAATTTCCGACGACAATAGCGATGTCGCGATTAATGATAATTTGGATGTTAGCAATACCGTCTTAATGGGATATGAAAGAGTTTCTAACACATGCGGCGGAGAGGTGTCATGTACCGTTTCATGTACTCCGGATAAAAAAGTCATCGGGGGCGGCATTGATTGCCCGGATGGTTATAATGTTGTTGACAGCTATCCCGGCGGCGACAGTTCATGGACGGGCAGATGTAATCATATAGGCGTTGGCGTTTATGCCATTTGCGCTAGAATAGGCGACTAATAATTTTGTTTTGTTTCAACCAAAATTGATTTAACGCCTGCCAGCCTTTTGCATCTGATTTATATCATTGGCTACAATTTAAAGCCTAAAATGGATATTGCTCAAGAAATAAAGCTAACATCAGCGACGGTCGTTATTCTTGGAGCGGCGCTGGCTAATTCGGTTATCGGTCATTTGGATTAATCCAATGTTCCTTACTGGACTAACGCGTATTCCGGAGATAATTGTTATGAACATCGGGTTTATTGTTTTGCCCAGCTGGTAGGGCCGCCAGCTTAATAGTTAAAAAAATGTTTATCCGGCGTCCGGGCACCTGTTTCTTTGCCTTAGGTTCAGGATGATTTTAGCGGCCTCGGCGGTTAAGTATAATTTCACATGAAATTAAAAAGTTTATTCATTAGTAGTCTTTTTCTGTTCTGCCTGTTTTTAGCCTCTTTTATTTTTGCCGCGCCGGCTCCGCCCAGCGTTACTTTTTTGGCCGGTGATGACATTTTGCAAAACGGCGGCACTGATGATCCTTACGATTCTTTAATAATTTTTAGGCTGGCCACCGGCGAACCAGGTTTAAGCGGCTGGGAAATGGATTACTCCAACGATGGCGGGCAGTTATGGACGGCGGTTGCGGCTGATTATTATGCCGCTCAGGATCGGTATTATTGGTCAACTTCCGGCATTTACGCTCCGACTTTGCTTTTTCGGGCGCGCTCGGAACACGCCGAAGCTTTTAGCGAATACGTTTACACCACTTTGTCCTTGAGCCATCGCTTAACCAATAATAACGCCCACTATTTCGTGGAAGATTTTACCACCAGCGATTATATCCAGACTTTGTCTCAAACCGAGCTGGAAACCAGATTGCATTTAAGATACGAAGGCGTCAGCGGCCGGTATCAAACTGACGGCTCGGCCGATTCCGAGGATTTGTTAAGCGGAGTGGATAATGACGTTGTTACGCAGGTAACGTTTCAGCCGGTTCAGGGGGATTTGGGCCAGACCATCAGATATCAGTTTTCCAATGACGGGCAGGCTTGGTACGGCCCCGGCCTCGGCCAGTGGCTGACTTTTGCCCAGGGCGAAATATTACCCGAGGCGGTGACCATAACTTTTACCGACTCTGTCGGCGATCAGCTTTATTGGCAGATTGAGTTAAGCACGGCCGTTAATACCATCTCGCCCCATGTTTACCAGTTGCGTTTTAACTGGCAGGAGAATTACACTCCCCAGGCCTGTTTTACGGTTGAGCCGCCGCGGTCCACCGATCCGGATCAGGTTTTTGATTTTAACGCCGCCTGTTCCACGGATTACGAAGACAGTTATCTGACTATGGCTTATCGCTGGGATTTTAATAACGACGCCTTATGGGAGCTGGACTGGCAGACGGGGCGTTATAATCCCAGCTACAATTACGGTTCCACCAGCACTCAGAATATAGTTTTGGAGGTTAGGGACGCTTTAAGCGCCAGCGATAGCTTTAGCGGCCAGATTAACGCTTCCGGAACGGCGAGCGGCCTTTACGGCTGGGCCTGGAGCTCCAACTACGGCTGGATTTCCCTTAATTGCGATAACTCTTATTATGATAATCCTTTGGATTTGTGTCCGCCCACTTACGGTTTAACCTTAAATACCGATAACACCATCACCGGCTGGGCTTGGGACAGCAATTTAGGCTGGCTGTGTTTTGGCAGAACCTGCGATTCAGTTACTTATGGTTTTACGCCCAGTCCGCCCAGTCCGCCCAACACTCCGGCCCTGGCGATTTTTAACACCGCCAACGGAGAAATTTCCGGCTGGGCCAAGTATCTTGTTTACGGCAATCAAAGCGTGGACGGCTGGGTGCAGTTAAGAGGCAATTGGTGCGACGCCGTCGTAGGGCAAGACAGTTGCGTTTACGTTGATTTGCCCACTAATCGGATTTACGGCTACGCTTGGAACGGTTTTGAAACCGCCGGCGAACCCAGGGGCGCCGGCTGGATAAAATTTTTTGGCAGCGTTTCCGTCCCGTGGCTGGAAACCAGGTATGGCCAGGTTTACGGCCGCAATAACGCTGGCAGCAGCCAGACTTTCAGCGCGCCGGCTGAGCGCTATAATTCCACTTATTGTATCAGGGCCAGCGGCGACATTGTTAATTTTTCTAGCGAAACCGGCTGCACCGAAGCCGACTATAATGATCTGGGTTTCCCGCTACCCGGCAACAAGTACACCACCATTTTAGGAGTGATTGATTTTGAGAAAATGCTGAATGCCGAGGAGACAGTGGAATTCGCCAGCAACGACGTGGATCAGTCTTTAGCCGGCGTGGCTTCTCTGGGGAATAAAATTTATAATTTTACCGGCCAGACCGATTACTATATCAGCCAGCCGCTGACTTTTTACAATGCCCGTAATCTGGATTCCTCGGGGGCCGGCACCATCATCATCAACGGCAATTTGCATATTAACAAAAACCTTTATTACGAAAGCAACGCCGTCACCGCTCAAATAGAAAATTTAGCCTCGGTGGCCTGGATTGTCAGGGGCGATGTGATCATTGACGGGACGGTCTCTAACGTCGTTGGCGATTTTATCGTGGTCGGCCCGGAGCCGGCGGTGGCCTGCGCTGATCCTCGTCCGAGCGGTTGTGGTGAATTTAGAACAGGGGCTGACGCAGACAGCCCGAGGCAGCTGGTCTTAAGCGGTTTGGTTATGGCCAGGGAGATGTTTTTTGAACGGAGCTTTAGGCTGGCGGGTGAGCCGGCCGAAAAGATTATTTATGACGGCCGGGTTATAGTTAACACGCCGCCGGGGTTGGAAAACGTGGCCAAAGGCCTGCCTCTGTGGCGCGAGTCCACGGTTTCCGCGGATTTTGAATAGCCGCTTAGCCGATCAGATGAGGCCTGATTTTAGCTCAGGCCTTTTTGTTTTTTAATTTAGGCCCAAGGAACATAATGAACCCCCAGCCGTATAGCCGTTTTGTTATCACGTTTTGTTATCATCTTTTCAAAAGAGCGGGATTTATGTTATAATTTAATTTAAAGAAAGCTGTTAAGCAGTTTTTTTCACTTTGAATTTTATGGGAATTTTTTCTTCGGCAAAAGTCAGTTACGTTGGCGTAGACGTAGGCACTGCCAGCATTAAATTAGTGGAATTAAAACGTGAATCCGGCCGTCCCTTTTTGGTCACTTACGGGTATGTTGATATTTCCACCGATATTATCAGAAGCAATACGCCGGAAACCCGCAAAAAGATCGTTGATTCCTTAAAAAAAGTCATAGCTTCGGCAGGGGTGACCACGGCGAGCGCTATTGCCGCCTTGCCTACTTTTTCCGTTTTTAACTCCATTATCACTTTGCCAAAAATGCAGGCTAAAGATCTGGCCTCCGCCGTCAGATGGGAAGCGAAAAAATACGTGCCGTTGCCTTTGGAAGAAATGATCCTGGACTGGAAGATCATCAAAGAACCGGGCGAGAAAGTTTGCGCGGTTGAAACATCAAAAAAGTTAACGCTGGAGCAACAGTCAAAAAAGGGCGGTTTTTCTTTATTCAGCAAAAAAAAAGCGGTTAAAGATCAATCGGGTGATCAGGCTGAAGCCAAAGCAAAGCCGCCTAAAAAGGCCGCTATGGAAGATAAATCGGCGGTCATTATGCCCGAGACGCGGCCAAACAAACCTGATATTTCGCGTATCTTAGTCACCGCCGCGCCTAAGAATTTAGTCAACCGCTACATCCAGATTTTTAACCAGGCCGGCTTAAAGCTGATCAGTTTAGAAACTGAGGCTTTTGCTTTATCCCGTGCTCTAATCGGCGCCGATAAAGCCACCATTATGATCGTGGATATCGGTTCCATTACCACCGATATGTGCGTGATTGAGCAGGGCGTGCCAATTTTAAACCGCAGTATTGACGTTGGCGGGCTGACCATAACCCAGTCCATCGCCAAAAGCCTGGATATCAGCCTGGAGAGAGCCGAACAGTTTAAAAGGGATTTTGGGGTTAGTATTAATCAGGAATCAAACCAGAAAGGCATACCTAAAGTGATTACCACGGCGTTAGCGCCGATTGTCAACGAGATCAAATACGTTTTTGACCTATACCAAAATCAGGGGAATCTGGAAGTTGAGAAAATTATTCTAGCCGGCGGCTCGGCCTTTTTACCCAACTTGGCTGATTATTTTGCCAATTTGTTCAACAAGCCCGCGGTTATTGGCAATCCCTGGGACAGGGTGGTTTACCCTGAAGAATTAAAGCCTGTTTTGGACGAGGTCGGTTCCCGGCTGGCCGTGGCTATCGGTTTGGCGATGAGAGACCTATAATTAATTTTGAATTTTCAATAATTTATTTTAATTTTTAATAAATCCGGAGGTGTTTTTTAAGGCTCAGCGTCGTTTATGTCTGGTCAACGTCAAGTTTATAAAAAAAGTGACGCCGGCCGAGGCCGCGCAATTTACCGCCGACTTTCCGTGGACGCAGTATCATTTATCCGGCACCTTTTCTAATACCTTAACGGCCTTGCCCAGCACCAGCCTTTGGTGTTGCGTTTGCAAGCAGGGTTGCCTGGCAGAATTCGTTTCTAGAGGGTCTAATACCCTAACCGTAAAGGTGCTGGATTTATCAATTTTAATTAAGCTAATTTTAAAACCTGTTAAGCCATGAGTGCCGGTGATGACAATATAAATCTATTGCCCGATGATCTGAGAGATCAAGAGGCAAAACTTAGTTCGGTCAAAAATGGCAACGTGCCGGTCACTTTTCATATTCCGCAGAATCCTGACCGGACCGTTTTGGCCGCTGCGCCTAAATCGCCAGCGGCTGATAATCTCGCCAGACCATTGGGTGAGAACAAATCCGGTCTGCCCCAAGTAAAATCAATGGCTCCGGCAGTTCAGCCGAAAATAAAAACCCCCAAGCTTAAAAAGGGACCAGGCTTTTTAAGCAAATTGTTTGCCAGGTCAGCCAAAAAATCGTCCGCTTCAGTCTTACCCTTAGTAAAGCCCGTCGGCGGTGACCAGCCCAAGGACGGCCATCGGGCGGCCGAGGCTTTGGCTCCCAGCCTGGCAAGCGGCGAAGGGAACAATGTTGAGCCCGGCCAGGGACAAAGCTATATTAACGCGGAGATGGACGTTAACCTGATTCCGGAGGGGACTTATTTGCTGCCTAACAGCAAAATTTTTAAATCTTTTATTGTCCCCCTGATCATCAGTTTGGCGATCGGCGCCTTGCCTTACGTTGGTTTAATGGTTTATCAGGGTATATTAAAGGGGCAGAGCGAGCGGCTGGCAATGGAATTGCAACAAAGCGAAACCGCCGCGCAGCAATACAAAGCTTTAGAAGCGGAAGCGGCCGTCTTAGTTGATAAAGTTGACGCCGCCAAGGCGATTATTGACCGGCATGTTTATTGGACAAAAGTTTTTGGCCTGCTGGAAAGCTTAACTATCAGCGATGTTTATTATAAAAATATTGCCGCTAGTGAGAATGGCCGCATTACTTTATCAGCTACCGGCACCAGTTATACGGCCGTGGCCAAGCAATATCTTGTTTTTCAGCAGTCTAATTTAATCAAAAACGTGACTATTTTAGGCGGGAGCGGCGATTCCACTCAAGGCGAAATCAGCTTTAATATCATTTTGGAATTATTCCCGGATATATTTTATTCATTAGCGGCAGATTAATTGGCGTATGGCTTTAAAAATCAAAAAAAAGAAAAAAGAGCGCAGTAATTCCCTAAACATTTTTTTAAACAAAAATGTCAAGCTGGTCAAATACGGATTTTTTATCGCCGTCGTGGTTTTGCTGCTGCTATTTTTAGTCCAGCCGAAATACGTTCAGGTCAAACAAACGCAGTCAACCATGTTCCAGGACCAGTCCAGCGAATTGGCCGGTTTTAAAGAGTACATCCAAAGTTTAGAAGAATTGCAAACGGTTATGGTCAATTATCAAAAGACTTACGGCCAGAATATTGCCAAGTTAAGCGAACTGTTGCCGACAGAGCCGCAGGTGCCTAATTTAATGGCGCAATTGGAAGCGCTGGTCCAGGCGAGCGGTTTTTCCGTCACCTCCCTGAATTTTACGGAAAGTTCCGCTTTAAACGCAAAGGCCGCACCGGCCGAGAACGGGACGGCCCAGGCAACTGAGGGATCCGTCCTGGCTTTACCCGAGCTTGACCCGTCTGTTCACGATCTCAGAATCGCCATGGTCATTGGCGGCGGGGATTATTTTAACTTTAAAACTTTACTGGCTAATTTAGAAAAACATCTGCGAATCATTGACGTTAGCGCCATCGCCTTTTCGGGCGCGAGCGAAGAGACCTCCATTAACCTGACTTTAAATACTTATTATTACCGTCCGGATAATTTATGAATAAGACCGGGAAAAAGCAATCGTCTAAGAATATCATTTTGGTCGTGATAATTATTTTTGTGATCGGCGGTACCGTCTGGTATGTTTTTAGTTCGGCCCCGCCTCCGCCGGCCGAGAATATTTCCGCCGAGGGGACGACCGTGAACAAATATTCCAGTTCCATCAAGCGCCTGGATAACATCCTTAAGTCTTTGAACCCGGAGTTTTTCAGCCGTGATATTTTTAATCAATTAAAGTCGTTTATTAATCTGCCTTTGGAAATCGGACGCCCGGGCAAAGAAAATCCTTTTGCGGCGCCGCCCGCGCCGGAAGATTTGTTGCTCAATTCTTCAAGTTTATAAAAAAGTTAGCGTAATTTCATGTATGCTGAGGCCAGAGCTTTTACAACAATTGCTGGCTGAGCTTAAAACAGCCAATTTATTAACTCCGGAAAAGTATGACGAATACCTTTCTTTGGTTAGGTCCAATCCGGCCAGATTAAACAGTCTGTTGGAAAGCGATCCCTTGATCACCATGGAAGGTTTAGTACAGGCCAAGGGGCGGGTCTTAAACATTCCTTACGTTAATTTAGAGGGCAAAAAATTGGAGGATGAGGCTTTAAAGACCTTGCCTCAGGATTTAGCCCGGAATTACCGCATGGTGATTTTTGAAAAACAGGGCAGTGAGCTAAAGGTGGGGTTGGTTGACCCGACCAATTATAAAGCGGTGGAGGCGATAGAGTTTTTAGCCCGGAAAAAGAATTTTAAAATTAAATATTTTATTTTGTCTGCCCAAAGTTTTTCTTTGGCCGCTAAAGGTTACGAAAGCATCAAAGAAGAGGTGGGGGAGGCCTTGGGTTTTGCCGAAGAAAAGTTCGCCCCTAAAACCGGCGCCACCATGGAAGAGGCGACTCAGCTGGATGACGTGATCAAGTCGGCTCCCGTTTCCAAAATTGTTTCCGTTATTTTGCGGCATGCCATTGAGGGTAGCGCTTCCGATATCCATATTGAGCCGCAGGGGGATAAAAGCAAAGTCAGGTTCCGCATTGACGGAATTTTGCATACTTCAATCATTTTGCCTATTTATGTCCATGCCGCCCTGGTTTCTAGAATAAAAGTCGTCGCCAGTTTAAAGATTGATGAAACCCGGATTCCTCAGGACGGCCGAATTCGTTTTAATATTGACGGCAAAGACGTTGATTTTCGCGTTTCCATCATTCCTTTAATCAATCAGGAAAAAGTGGTGATGAGAATCCTGGAATCTCCCGATCGCGCGCCCACCTTTGAAGCTTTAGGCTTTAAGGGCCAGCAACTCAAGCAGATGAAGAGGAATTTAACCAAGCCTAACGGCATGTATCTGGTTACCGGTCCGACCGGGTCGGGCAAATCCACCACCTTGTTTTCCGCGCTTTCGGAATTAAACCAGGAAGGGGTTAACATCAGCACTTTGGAAGATCCGGTGGAATACCATATTGAAGGCGTCAATCAATCGCAAGTCCGGTCGGAACTGGGGTTTACTTTTGCTACCGGCTTAAGGGCTCTTTTAAGGCAGGACCCTGATATTATCATGGTCGGAGAGATTCGCGATAAAGAAACCGCTCAGCTGGCCATTCATGCCGCTTTAACCGGTCACTTTGTTTTGTCCACTTTGCATACCAACGACGCCGTCGGCGCCATTCCGCGCTTTATTGACATGGGCTCGGAGGCTTTTTTATTGGCCAGCACTTTGAACATTATTATCGCCCAGCGCTTAATCAGAAAAATATGCAATAACTGCAAGGTTAAAGACGAAGTTCCGGCCGAGGTGGTGGAAGAGTTGAAAAAAGATTTGTCTTTGTTGCCGGAAACGACCTGGTATGAAAACGTCAATAAAAACAAAGATTTGGTTTTTTACAAGGGCGAAGGTTGCATCCAGTGCGGCCAAACGGGCTATAAAGGCCGGCTGGCCATCGCCGAAGTCTTAACGGTTAATTCGCGGATGAGAGAAATAATCGCCAAAGGCTTTCCGGCCAAAGAAGTGGAGGCGGAGCTCAAGAATCAAAATTTTGTTAACCTCAAACAAGACGGCTGGATGAAAGTTTTACTGGGGGAGACGACCGTTGAGGAAGTGCTAAGGGTCACTAAGACTGAAGAGTAGAATGGATAAAGAATTAAGAATAAAGAATGAAGAAGAAAGAGAAGTTAAGTGTTAAGTCATGGGTAAATTGGTGAATAGGTGATTGAGTTAAGAGTTAAGGATTACCCGCCCGATTCGTTTTTGTAACCGGCGGGCAGGCTACATGATTAATTGAAAATTAAAATAAAGGCATCAGTTTAAAACAATTATTAACCAAGATTAAATAATGGTTAATCAGAGGAAAATATTAATTGTAGAGGATGACGGTTTTTTAATCCAAATGTACGCCGCCAAGCTGGAAATGGAGGGTTTTAAGGTGGTGGCGGCAGTGGACGGGGAAAAGGCTTTAAGGATGGTTAAAAAGGAAGAGCCGGATTTGATTCTCCTGGATCTTTTATTGCCGAAAAAGGACGGCTTTGAGGTTTTAGCCGAGTTGAAAAAAGATCAGGCAGTTAAAGACATTCCCGTGGTTGTTCTCTCTAACTTGGGCCAAAAAGAGGATATCAACAGGTGTTTGGCTTTAGGCGCTAAAGATTACCTGATTAAGGCTCATTTTGTACCCGGAGAAGTTGTGGCCAAGATTAAGCAATTTTTAGAAAATTATTGATTGAACAACTCTTTGGGCCGTCGCCTTTCAATTGGGGGGGGGGATTATTTTACGGTTAAACAAAATTTTAATACATTTTTTATGACAACCACTGAAAATTTAACTATCAATAGGATCTTAAACGCCGTCGCCGAAAGAAAGGCCACCGATGTTCATTTTGTGGTTGGCAACAATCCCATCATCAGGATTAATGGTCAGCTGACTGATTTAGCTGATGAGGAAGTCATTAATCCTGAATTTTTGGAATCGCTGATTAATTTTTTTGCCGGCGAAGATAAATTAGAAATTTTGAAAAAGAAAAAGGAAATCAAGTTCGCCTTTAACTGGCTGGATAAGGCCCGGTTCAGGGTTTATATTTTTAAGCAGAAAGGCTATTACAGCATTTCCTTAAAATTAGTGCCACAGCAGGTTAGATCGCTTGAGGAAATCGGCCTTGCCAAGGCCGTGGCCGGTTTTTGCCGGTCCAAACGAGGCCTGATTTTTGTCAGCGGGCCTTTTAATTCCGGCCGGAGTTCCACCATGTCGGCCATGATTGATTTTATCAATAAAAATATCGGTGGACGGATTCTTTCCTTTGAAGAACCCATTGAGCAGATTTTTATCAACCAGAAGAGCATGATTGAACAAAGGGAGGTGGGGCAGGACGTTGATTCTTTTAGCCAGGGCTTAGCTTCCATTAAAGACGAGGACGTTGACGTGGTGGCGGTTTCTAAAGTTGATAGCATTGAAAGCCTGGAGTTGATTTTGGAACTGGCCGAATCCGGCCGGCTGGTCATGGCCATGGTGGATTATGACTCGGCGATCAGCTGTTTGGAAGGTCTGATCAGCGATTTTCCGCAATCCAAAAAACAGTGGGCGCAAGACGTTATCGCCGACTATCTGGTGAGCATTATTGTGCAAAGACTGGTGCCCACGGTGCAGGGCGGCATGGTTTTGGCGGTGGAGATTTTAATCGGCAGTTCTTCCGTTAAATCGTTAATTAAAGAAGGCCGCTACGGCAATGTTGAATCCATTATTCAGACTTCCAGGGCCGAGGGCATGATCAGTTTGGATTATTCTTTGGCGGAGCTGGTTAGAACAGGCAAGATCGCCCAGGCCGAAGCTATTAAACAGGCGGTTAAGCCGCAGGTTTTAATGGCCAGCCTAAAAAAACAGTAAATCACTCGCCTACGCATACGCTTCGGCGAAGCGGGCGGATGAATCACTGACAATATCCGGGCGCCATTAGCGATTCCTCGGCGAACAAACGGTGATATCTGTCGTTTGCGCGGATAGGTCACTGATGAATAAGCTATATTCACTAACAATAAAAATGCAATTTAATTATCGTGCCCGAAAAATTACCGGAGAAATATTTCAGGGAGTGGTGGAGGCGCCTTCGGAAGAAATAGCCGCCGATGTGTTAATGGACCGAGGTTTGTCGGTCATTACTTTGGAGACCGCCACCAACACGGCCGGGGCCGGCAAAAAAGAATTTAAGTTCGGCTTTAACAAGAAAGTTAAAAAGAAAGACGTGGTGATTTTCGCCCGTCAGCTTTCGGTAATGACTTCCGCCAATGTGCCGATTGTCCAGTCTTTGAAAATTATTACCCAGCAGACGGAAAAACAGAGCCTGCAAAAAATCGTGGCCTATATAGCGGATGAGGTGGAGAGCGGCGTTAAACTTTCTTCGGCCATGGGCCAATACCCCAAGGTTTTTACCGATTTTTTCGTCAGCATGATTAAATCAGGGGAAACTTCCGGCAAATTGGACGAAGTCCTGGAATATCTGGCGGATCAGGAAGAAAAGGATTACGACTTGATCAGTAAAATTAAAGGCGCCATGATTTACCCGATTTTTATCATGAGCGGTTTGGTG
>LCKE01000028.1:11418-11814 GCA_001001205.1 Parcubacteria group bacterium GW2011_GWF2_45_11
TCAGCACCAGGATATTAATCGGCTCCAGCGAAGTGATGAGAAATTACTGGTGGGCCCTGCTGATTGCCGCCGTGGCTATTGGCGCGGGCCTAAAATACGGCTTGGCGACTCCCACCGGCAAAAACATAGCGGATCATCTTAAAATCAAACTGCCGGTTTTTGGCACTTTGTTTAAAAAGATTTATTTGGTGCGTTTTACCCAGTCTTTGGCCACTTTGGTGGTTGGCATTGCCATGATGATTTTTGTCATCCCCCAGCTGACTTCCATGTTAACCGCCTCGGGCGCGGCTTTGCCCATCAGCACCAGGATATTAATCGGCTCCAGCGAAGTGATGAGAAATTACTGGTGGGCCCTGCTGATTGCCGCCGTGGCTATTGGCGCGGGCCTAAAATACG
>LCKE01000029.1 GCA_001001205.1 Parcubacteria group bacterium GW2011_GWF2_45_11
GGATAACACGGATGGCAGGACTGGTATATCGGATCCACGGCCCGGAATCTCGGTGTGCCGGACGCGGTACGAGATCTGACGCATGCGTTTCAGTACAATGACATTGATTCGCTCTTTAAGATTTTTAAACAATTCCCCAATCAAATGGCGGCCGTGATGCTGGAGCCGATGAATGTCGCTGAACCAAAAGACCAGTTTCTGCAGAAAGTCCAGGAGCTTTCCAGAAAACACGGAGCCGTCCTTGTGTTCGATGAAGTAGTGACAGGCTTCCGCTATGCCAACGGCGGAGCGCAGGAATATTTTGGCGTGACGCCCGATATGGCTGTGTTCGGTAAAGGGCTGGCCAATGGATTTCCACTTTCCGCCGTTACAGGGCGTGAAGATTTAATGGATCTCTTCGAAGAGGTGTTCTTTTCCTTCACATTCGGCGGTGAAACACTTTCCCTTGCCGCCGCGCTTGCTACGCTCACGAAACTCCAGCAGAAGCCGGTCTTGGAAACGATCCGCAAACAGGGAGAAAAAATCCTTCAAGGCGTTTCCAAGCTGATTGGCGATTTGAGTCTCCAGGATTTTCTTTCCGTCTCGGGCCATCCGTCCTGGTCTTTTTTGAATTTTAAAGACGCGAACGGCTACAGTCTGTGGGACATAAAGACTTTATTTTTACAGGAATGTTTTGCCCGGGGAATCCTCACGCTCAGCACGCATAATATTTCCTATGCGCATAGCGACCAGGACATTGCAACGCTTTTGGAGGTGTATGAGGAAATTTTTATAATCGTGAAGAGTGCGGTTTCGGAAAAGAAGCTTGCGCAGTCGCTAAAATGCAAACCCTTGGCGCCGCTTTTTAAGATCCGATGAGATTTCTTTTCCGTACCGACACCACGGTCAAGATGGGGACAGGGCATTTCATGCGTTGTTTCGCTTTGGCCCAAGCTTGCAAAGACCGGGGTGGGGAAGTTTTGTTTTTGACATCGGCCGTGATTCCGCTGGCGTTTCAGCATAGGCTGAAGACAGAAAAAATCCGCTATGAATCTTTAAACGTCGGAATGGGAAGCCGCCTTGATGCGAAGAAGACCACCGTGCGGGGTTTTTTCTGGGGAGCGGATTGTATCGTGCTAGACGGCTATCACTTTGGGCCGGCTTATCAGAAATATTTAAAGGAAAGAGGCCATCGGGTTTTGCTTTTTGATGATTACGGAATCCACCCGAAGTATTTTGCAGACTTTATCTTGAATCCAAATATTTTAAAACCTTATGCTTCGTATGAAAGCGCCAAGGCAAAACTTTTTCTCGGCCCTTTCTATGCCGTGCTCCGGCGGGAATTTGTGAAAACTAGAAGAAAGAAGAAAAATATGAGAGAGCCGAAACGCTGGATCATCCTGATGGGTGGAAGTGATCCGGCGAATATGACGGGAAAAGTCATCAAGGCTTGGCAGATGATCCGGAAAAATTCATGGAAAGTGGCGGTCGTCGTGGGGCCTCAAAATCCAAAACGTGTTGAGTTGAGAAGCTATCAATCTAAAGATATTTCTGTCCTCGAGGACCCAAAGAATATTTCGGCTCTTATGCAGAGGTCGGATTTTGGAATAATCGCCGGGGGATCAACATGCTGGGAAATGGGAAGGCTTGGTGTTCCATTTGCTGCCATTGAAGTGGCTCGAAATCAGAGACCACTTCTGAAAACACTTTCCCGTCTTGGAATCTGTAAAAACTTGGGGTCTCCTTCCAGACTTTATCTGAATACAATGGCCCGGAAACTCAGAGGGATAATTATCCATAGCACGGCACTGTATCGAATGATAAAATCTAGTACACAGTGGGGCGATGGACTGGGAACAAAGCGTGTTTTAGATCAAGTGGAACAACGACTCATGCAATTGTCCCGTGCCGCATTGAAGGATTGCCGGCGGGTGTGGAAATGGGCCAATGAACCCGAGGTGCGGCGCGTCTCCTTTTCGCAGCAATCGATTGCCTGGAAAGAGCATCTTTCATGGTTCCGGAAAAAAGTCCGAGACAGAGGCTGTGTATTTTACTTGGCGGCTGTCGGCCAAAAGCCGGCTGGACAAATCCGGTATGAGATATACGGAAAAAATGCGGTTGTTTCCTTGATGCTCGACCGCAAATACCGGGGACAGGGGTACGGAAACGATTTGCTGCGCGTCTCGGCGGCAAAACTTTTTGATAAAACGCGCGTCAAGACGATACATGCCTACGTGCGTCCTGAAAATAAAGACTCGCAGAGACTTTTTATCCGCAATTTTTTTAATACACGTGGCCTTCATCGGGTAAATGGAACGCCGGCAAGACATTATCAGCTCGATAAATCATGAAAAATGTGATTAAGATTGGAAACAGGAAAATCGGAGCGGGCCAGCCTACGTACATCGTAGCGGAGTTTTCGGCCAATCATCATCAAGATTTGCAGACGGCCATTAGACTGGTCCGGGCCGCCCAAAAAGCGGGAGCGGATGCGATTAAGATCCAGACTTATACGGCCGACACCATCACCTTAAATTGCCGGAACAAATATTTTCAGATCAACGGCGGGACTTTATGGGACGGAAGAACGCTCTACGATCTTTACAGCGAAGCGTATACACCGTGGGAATGGCATGCGCCGCTCCAGAAAAAAGCAAAAGACTTAGGGTTGGATTTTTTTTCATCGCCGTTTGATCCTTCGGCCGTGGATTTTCTTGAAAAGCTAAAAGTCCGTGCTTACAAAGTCGCTTCGTTTGAAATTGTGGATCTCCCATTAATTGAAAAGGTCGCGCGCACCAAAAAGCCGATTATCTTTTCCACCGGTATGGCAACGTATAAAGAGATTCGAGATGCCGTGAAAACAGCCCAAAATGCCGGCGCTACTCAGATCGCTCTTTTGAAATGCACGAGCGCTTATCCGGCACCGTATGAAGAAATGCATCTCCGGACCATTGAAAATATGCGAAAAAAATTCAATCTTCCTATTGGCCTTTCGGATCATACGCTCGGAATCGCTATCCCGGTGGCCGCCGTTGCTCTGGGAGCCTGTATCGTCGAAAAGCATTTCGTTCTGGATAGGAAAACCAAAGGTCCGGACAGCGTTTTTTCGTTGACTCCCGATGAGTTCTCGACTATGGTTGAAAATATACGCAAAACTGAAAAGGCCTTGGGCAAAGTCCAATATGGTGCGGAGAAACATGAAAAGCCAAGCTTGGCGTTCCGGCGTTCTTTATTTATTGCGGGGCCTGTTCGGCGTGGAGAAAAATTTTCAGAAAGGAATATACGTTCAGTCCGGCCGGCCAATGGATTGGCGCCTAAGTTTTTAAAACAAGTGCTGGGTAAAACGGCCGTAAAAAATTTAGAGAAAGGAACACCGCTTAAGTGGGCACATCTAAAAAAATAGCGATAAGAACTCTGAGGCCGGAAAAAAAGGATGCCATTGATTGGCTTTTGACCATCCCTGCCCGGAATAGCTCCCGTCCGTTCTTGATTGATGGATTAAAAGAAAGAGTGTTTTCATTCAATGAAATTCATGAGCAGGCCAGCGCTATTGCAAATTGGCTTTTAGATAACAAACTCAGCAAAGGCAATAGAATTGCCGTCGTGGCGGACAATGATTCTATGGTAGCAAGGCTGTATTTTGGAGCCCTTTATGCAGGAGTTGTGGTGGTACCAATCAATCCCATCCTTACTTCCGAAGAAATTGATTTCATTATCAAAGACAGTGAGGCCAAAATGGTGGTTGCTACTGCCTTAGTAACGGACAGAATTAATGGCGAAGAGTTAATAAAGCGCAATGTCTGTCCCGTTCTTTTGGAAGAAAAGCAAGGAGAATCGGTTTTCAATGCCTGGAAATCTCTGGCGCTTTCGGATTTAAAAACTCCTGCTCATTTTAAACCACTGCGCGATGTGACGGAAACTGATGATTTATTGATTGTTTATACCTCGGGAACTACGGCTGAGCCCAAGGGGATGGTCCATCGCATTGCTGATCTGGTAAATAATGGCAGGCTTTTTGGAAATCTTGTTGGTATTACCAAGAAGAATCGTTTTTTTAATAATTTGGCCATTACTTATTTAGGTGGATACTACAACCTGCTGCTGCTTCCGTATGTGTGTGAGTCCAGTGTGGTACTGAGTGAGACTTTTAGTCCTAATTCAGTCATCGGATTCTGGAAGCCAATTATAAAATATCAGGCGAATACGCTTTGGCTCGTGGCCAGTATCATGGCCATTCTTCTTGAGATGGACCGGGGTACTGGAGGAGAAAAGTATTGCCGTCAAAATGTGCTGCATATCTTGGCTGGCATGGCCCCGCTTCCCGCCGTGATTCGTCAGAAGTTCGAAGAACGCTATGGTCAGCCGGTTTATGAAAATTATGGCTTGTCGGAAACTCTTTTTATTTCTACCAATCGTCCAAAGTTTCCGATTCGGGACGGATGTGTTGGCAAAATCGTGCCTGGCGTTGAAGTTGCTATCAAAAACCATGAAGACAAGGATGTGAAGCCTGGAGAAGAAGGTGAGATTTGGGTCAAGACATTTTCACTGATGCGAGGGTACGTGGATGATGTAAAACGCAAACAAGAGCTTTCCACCAAAGACTGGTTTGCGACCGGTGATCTCGGTGTCCTTAATAATGGCGGCGATTTATTCATTACGGGGCGTAAAAAAGACCTCATTATCCGGGGCGGCATCAATATCAGTCCAGCAGGCATTGAAAACGTACTGCATCAACATCCTGCAGTCATGGAATGCGCCGTGGTTGGTGTGCCCCATAAATTCTTAGGAGAAGAAGTGGTGGCCGTGGTGCGCTTGGCAGAAGGCTCTGAGTTTACCAATGTCTGCACAGAACTCATGACGCTTTGTCAAAAACATCTGGCGAGGATCAAAGCACCCAGCCAAATTATTGAACTACTTGAGTTTCCTCACACTACTTCCGGAAAAATTCAGAAACGTAAAATCCGCACTTGGCTCATGCAAAAAGGTGATGGAATTCTGACCACCCCGTTGCCTACGGTTAGCAAAGTGGTTCCAGCCGGTGAAGTCCACTTTACACCCTCCAAAATTGTCTCCGAAAGTATCGAGGCCATGTCTATCAAGTATAACACCATGGTCTATGAGATGCAGCAAGCGGGCAAGGACGTCATTGTGCTTTCGCTGGGTGAGGCATTTTTTGATATTCCGCTTTATGATTTTTCGGCGCTCCCATTCCCGAAGCTATATCACTATTCTCACTCACGTGGGATTCCTGAGCTCCGTGACATTATGGCTAAATATTTCCTGAATGAATATGACGTCGCTTTTAATCCAACTTCCGAAATTATTATCACCGCTGGCTCCAAAATCGCCATTCATATGGCCATCATGAGCATCCTCAATCCGGGAGATGAGGTGATGTACTATGAACCGGCATGGGTGAGCTATCCAGAACAAATCAAGCTTTGCTACGGAGTTCCAGTCTCCATTCCGTATGATGAAAAGATCACGAACTTTGAGAAGTACGTGACAAATCGCACCCGCATGCTCATTATCAATAATCCAAATAATCCAACCGGCCGTGTATTTAACTTGAACGAGCTAGGATGTCTCTATTCATTGGCGCGCAAGTATAACCTTTTCATTCTTTCGGACGAGGCTTACAGTGATTTTGTTCTAGACGGATCGGAGTTTATTTCTCTTGCTAACCTGGATATCGAAAAGCGGCATACTATTATCGTGAACTCCTTGTCGAAAAATTTCGGCATGTCTGGATGGAGGCTCGGCTATGTAATTACCAATCCCGGCCTGATTAATCAAATTTTGAAGGTAAATCAACATCTCATCACGTGTCCGCCCACGATCTTGGAATATTATTCAGTAAAATATTTTGATCAGATCATTAAAACCACCAAGCCACAAATCGTGGATATGGTCCGCAAACGCCAGCAAATCCAAAAATTCATGGAAGAACTGGGCCTGAAGCCCTTGGCTGGCACTGCGACTTTTTACTTCTTTGTCTCCATCGAGCCCTCAAAGCTCTCTTCCGAAGAATTTAGTTCGCGGCTTCTGGAAAACGACCATGTCTGCGTGGTGCCAGGCATCGGCTATGGTAAAAGCTGCGATCGGTTTGTCCGTGTATCGGTGGGCTCCGAAAACGTAGACCGCATCAAGAAAGCCCTTCGCATGATGAAAAAAATGATCGAGGAAACCTCCAAATGACTACAGCTACTTATAAGAAACTAAATCTTAAGGCCATGGAAGGTGTGCGCACCATCCTTTTTCAACTGGGGGACCTTAAAAAAGGCGAGACCTGTTGCATTGTTTCGGATACAAACACTGCAAATTTAGGAAACGCTTTTTTTGAAGCTGCCAGCGCCAAGAAAATGATTGCCGGGCATTTTGTTATTCCGCCTTTCAAGATTCACGGCGAAGAACCTCCGGACTATGTGGCTTCTCGCATGGCTGATGCAGATCTTGTCATCGGTCTTACCAATTATTCTATGGCACATTCTTTGGCGCGCCATCGGGCTTGTCAAAATGGCGCACGGTATCTAAGCCTTCCAGATTACTCGGAGAAAGTGCTAGCACATCCGTCTTTGCGCGTGGATTACAAGAAGTCCGCAAAAAAGGCAAGGCGACTGGTCGGCCAACTCACTAAAGGAAAGACAGTTCGTATTAAAACAAAGGCCGGAACGGACATTCAACTCCAAATCCAGGGCCGCACGGGCAATTATTGCCCTGGCTATGTAAAGACCGGATTGCAGCTGGGCTCTCCGCCTGACATTGAGATAAATATCGCGCCGCTGGAAGATGGGTCCGAAGGGAAAGTTGTGATCGATGGTTCCATCCCTGCGCCAGGGCTTGGAAAATTGCGCAGTCCAGTCACGCTCACTGTCAAAAACGGAATCATTACTAAATTTGGGGGAGATCCGGAATATTGCAAAATCTTGGAAAAGCTTTTTGCAGCGCACGGCGACAAGGGCCGCGTGCTTGCGGAATTCGGCATTGGCCTCAATCCTAAAGCCAAGCTTTGCGGCAATATGCTAATTGATGAGGGCTGCTACGGCACTTTCCATTTCGGTTTTGGGTCGAATGCTACGATCGGTGGAAAGAATTCCGTCAAAATCCACATTGATTTTGTTTTTTATGCCAACTCCTTCGAGCTTGATGGGAAAAATTACAAAATCTAAACTAGTGATGACTGAAAAAACGCCGTGCTTTTGGGTGCCGCAGGACGTGATTTTTTTCTTGGGCACTGAGGGTCTAATCGCTTTCAATGTTTTCACGCGTTCGCATGTGGAATTTGATGCTGTAGGACTGATCGATTTTCTCAAAACGCCCAAGCAAATAGCAGAGATTGAATCCTTTATCCAAAATCAATCGATCGGCCGGGGTGTACGCGACGTCACTTGGTTTTCTTCCGAAGCAGGATTATTAACTGACCCTTCAAATCTTTGCCGCAATCCAAAAACGCAATGGTTAAGCCAAGCTTCTGAGATTGTTCAACTGCTGCAAAACCGTTGGATCCTGATATCGAACGAAAAGGGTTACCGCGCCCGCTTTGGTGTCAAACAAAATATTTTTGATAACCAACATTTTGGGAACTTTCATCAGCAGTTGGGCCATCAATTGCGTATTGTGAAGCGCGAAAATCCTGATCATTGGTGGGCGCGACAGAAATACAAAGATGGGAAAGAAGAGCTTCAAGATAATCTCTATAAGTTTATTCAGTATAGTTTTTATCAAAAGCATTTCAAGCCAGAAAACGTTTGCGGTAAAAAGATTCTCGATGTGGGTTGTGGTACGGGTTTTTATTCCCGGCATTTAGCCAGGCAAGGAGCATCCGTCACTGGAATTGATCCAAATCCGGAATATATTGAGCGAGCTCAATCGGTGGCTGGGAATCTCGGTGCCAATTTTCAAGTGATCGATATTGCAGCCGGCGATTCTTTGAAAGTTCTTCCATCAGATGCTTTTGATTTTATTATTTTTCAAGATGCGCTGATGTTTTACTTTGTGCCATATGGAAATAAGAAACTGAATACGCGAAAAACGGTCCTTACAGAGTTGAAACGTGCGCTCAAATTTGGAGGGATTCTCATGGTTATGGAGCCGCATGGGATTTTCTGGCTTCAGCCTTGGCTCGGTGGTATGGAAAATCCATTCACGATTTTGACGGAATACGCCTTCAAAACGTATGGAGTTACACCAACTTTGTCGCAACTGTCGGAGGCATTTGAAGAGGCAGGTCTCAAAATTAAACGTATTCATGAACCACCGGTGTCTGACCAAGCCAAATCCTTTGAGCCTCGTGGCTATGCCATCAGCCGGCAGTTTCCGCAGTGGTGGGTCTTTGAATTGGTTAAATAGGAGGAAAAATGCGAGAAGACATCATTGATGACATTTTGAAACATATCAAATCAGTCGTTATTCCTGGCAGTAATGTTAAACCAAATGACATGCTTTTTGAATCCGGTGTGCTAGATTCCTTTAGCATGGTGGAACTCATCAGCTTTCTTGAAAACAAGTATTCCATTCGTCTGACTGAAGAAGATTTAATTAAAGAGAATTTGGAGACCATTTTAAAAATAGCTCATCTTGTGGAAAAAAAGAAAAAATAATGGAAGTCTACACGCGCCATGACATCTGCGATGCACTAAAAAAAGCCGGTTTAAAAAAGGGCGATATTGCGCTCGTGAGTACAGAGCTCTATCATCTTGGGCGTTTGGAAGGTGTCAAAACGCGTGAAGAATACTATCGGGCTTTCCTGGACGCTTTTATGGAAGTGCTAGGAGGTGAAGGCACGTTAGCGGTCAACGCCTACACGACGCAAACCGGACGCTATGGCACGCCATTTCATCGTGAGAAAACACCGGCCACTACCGGCGCTTTTTCCCAATATATTGCTTCCCATCCGGGAAGCATTCGCAGTATCCATCCGATTAATTCCGTAGCTGCGATCGGTACCAAGAAGAAATTGATTTGCGAGAATGTATCTCGCTCCAATTATGGATTGGATTCTCCGTTTGACCGCATGCTCAGAATGGGTGTGCAGATTGTCCGACTCGGTCTCGATTATGCACACAACGTTTACATGCATTATGCGGAAGCTATGTATGGGGTTCCATATTATTACCACAAACTTTTAGATATAGAGGTCTATGATCAGGGAAAGTTAATAGAAGGGGAGTTCTTTGCCGCTGTCCGGCATTTGGAATACCCCTTGATTGATGATTTTTCAAAAATCAAAAGAGTCATTGTGGATAAAAAGCTAGTCCATTCCGCAAAATTAGGTGGAGATTACGTGCATTGCATTGATGCTCAAGAATATCTAGCCGCGGCTACCGAACTTCTCAAAAAAGATCCCTATGCCTTTCTTGCCCAGCGACCTGATTTTGTGAAAGGCGTAAAACCGTTTGACGGCATCACGGCCGGGAGGGACGGCATTGAAAAAGCCGGGAATTATAAATTCACAAACAAATGACCGTCGAATCTTTCACGAACCTAACAAGCTTGCCTAGGAGCCAGATTGCAAAATCAGAGAGAACTGGATGGCAAGGTGACCTGCGCGGCAAAACCTAGACTTAGGACGGTATTATTCTTGTGGAAAAGCATAAAAAGAAGGTAATCGTAACCGGTTCAAGCGGGCTTATCGGCTCCGAGGCTGTTATGTTTTTTGACCGATTGGGCTGGTCCGTGTACGGCGTTGACAACAATATGCGCAAGGATTTTTTTGGTCCTGACGGCGATACCACCTGGAACCTGGAGCGTTTGGTAAAATCCACCAAGCATTTTGAACATGCCTCCATCGACATCCGCGACCGGGGCTGCATCCTGGACCACCTCCGCAACGTGAAGCCTGATTTGCTTATTCACTGCGCGTCCCAGCCTTCCCACGATTTGGCCAGCCAGCGGCCTTTTGACGATTTTGAGGTGAACGCGGTGGGTACCCTCAACCTGCTTGAAGGCGCGCGGCAATATTTTCCCGAAAATCCTTTTATCTTCATGAGCACCAATAAAGTTTACGGCGACGCGCCGAATGAAATCCCGCTGAAAGAGCTTGAAACCCGTTATGATTACGCCCGGCCTGAAGATCAGCACGGCATTGACGAATCCTGCCGCGTGGATGCCTGCCTGCACAGCCTTTTCGGCGCGTCCAAACTGGCCGCGGATGTGATGGTGCAAGAATACGGCCGTTATTTCAACATGCCCACCGTGTGTTTGAGAGGGGGATGCCTGACCGGTCCCCATCATTCGGGAGCCGAGCAGCACGGTTTTTTGGCTTACTTGGCCAAATGTCTCAAGGAAAACCGCGTTTACAAGATTTACGGTTACAAAGGCAAACAGGTGCGGGACAATATTCATTCCCTGGATGTTTGCCGCCTTTTCCTCGCGTTTTATGAAAACCCCAAATCCTCGGCTGTCTATAATTTGGGCGGATGCCGTCAAAACAGTGTTTCTGTGCTGGAGTCGGTCAAACGCTTTGAGGATTTGGCTGGTAAAAAGTTAAAAGTTGAGTACGTGGATAAAAACCGCGTCGGTGACCATATCTGCTACGTTTCCGACATGAGCAAATTCAAAAAAGATTTTCCCGGTTGGGAAATTACCAAAAGTCTGGACGATATCTTCAAGGAAATCTGGAATAACGGCGCATGACCCACTATGTCGTGATTGGCGGCGGAATCATAGGCAGCGCCATTGCCCGTGAATTGGGCCTTCGCGGGACCGGCAAGGTCACGGTACTGGAAAAGGAATCTTCCGTGGGCCGGCATGCCAGCGGCCGTAACAGCGGCGTGATCCATTCCGGTATTAATCAGAAGCCGGGCAGTGTCAAGGCCCGGATGTGCGTTGAAGGCAACCGCCGCCTGCGCGAATACTGCGTCAAACACGCAGTCCCCATGCAGGAATGCGGTACGCTGGTGGTGGCGCGGCAGGAAAGTGAACTGCCTGTTTTGGACAAGCTTTTGGCCATGGGTCGTGAATGCGGAGTCCCGGGTTTGACTATCATCGGGAATTCCGAATTGAAAGAGCGCGAGCCTTTGGCCAATGGAAAAGCCGCTTTGTTTTCACCCACCGGGGCCGTGGTGGATTCACCCGCGCTTCTCAAGGCCGTGGTTGCCGACGCTCAGGCCCAGGGCGTCAGATACCGTTACGTGCATCGAGTGAACGGAATCAAGGGTACGAATATTTCAACCACGCAAGGCGATATCAACGGCGATTACGTGATCAACTGCGCCGGGCTTTACGCGGATAAAGTCGCGCACATGATGGGGCTGGGCAGGGAATACCGGATCATTCCTTTCCGCGGCGAATACATGGAAGTCAAAAATACGGATATCCGCTCCATGATCTACCAAACGCCTGATTTGCGTTT
>LCKE01000030.1 GCA_001001205.1 Parcubacteria group bacterium GW2011_GWF2_45_11
CCAGAAAACCGGTCTTATTTTCAAATACCACCTCCCGGACCCCTCCGGTATCGGTAGCCACCACCGGCTTATGAGAGGCAAAAGCCTCTAATACCGAAATAGGCAGGCCCTCCCACAAGGAAGTAAGCGCGAATACATCTATTGCCGAAAGTATTTCCGGGATATCTTCTCTCCATCCCAGCAAAAACATATTGTTTGGTAAATTGTATTGGGAAATTAAATCTTCGATGTTTTCGCGCAAGGCCCCGTCGCCAACCAAAACGAATTTCACTCCTGGCAGGGATTGGTTAATCAAACCCGCCAGCCTTACAAAATCACCCGGGGACTTCTGGGGTTTGAAGCAAGCAACCATCCCCACCACTACATCATCCGCGTTAAGCCCCAATTCCTGCCGCGCCTTCCCCGCGTCCTGTTTCCCGCTGAATTCAGCATAATCAATCCCATAACGAATTACACTATACCTATCTTTACCGGCAATATTATTGCTCAGGCCTTTCTCCTGATCATAGCGGGAAACCACAATCAACCTGTCGGTAAAACCCCCGATCCATCTTTCCAGCCATATATAGAGCAGGCGCGATCATTAAATGACCAGCCGTGAACTGTATGTATGATGATTTTGACCCCGGCCAACCTGGCGGCAAGCCGGCCGATAATCCCCGCCTTAGAGCTATGCGTATGGACAATATCTATTTGCTTTTCTTTTATAAAACCATAGATCTCAAACAAAGCCAATAAGTCTTTTAACGGGCTTATCGGCCGCTCTATAAATCTTGATCTTTTTACGGTTATCCCACTTATGGCTAAAGCCTCATCCATCAATAAACCGTTAAAAGCGGTAAATAAAAATATTTTATACTCCTCTTTATTTAAATGCCGCATCAGGCTCAGCGCCTGCTTTTGCGCTCCCCCCAGCTCCAGCTTGGTAATCACATAGAGGATGTTCGTTCCTGGCATCTTTCTTTAATATCCTTCCCGCCAGGATAGGATTTTGCCGTCTTCTAAACAAAAGATGACCTCCGGGCCCTTCTGCCACTTGCCTTTTATCTTACTTTCAATCGGCAGACTAAAATATAAAGATTTTACTGTCCATAAACTCATTAGAGAGAGAATCTGTTGTTCCTGGGCCAAGGTCAATGATTCAAAATCCCTTAACCGCGAAAGAATATCCGAAGTGCTAACCAAGGCTCCGTCATCTGAAGTAGCCTCCTCCCGATCCGGGCCGCTTGATTCCCGGCGATAGCGGGCAATAATCCCAACCAGCTCCTCTTCTAAACCCAAGGCCTTAAGCACGGCTTCCGAGGCGGTATTGATATTGACCTTGCCGTCCCCATAAACGGTTATCAGGTCTTTAAATTGATTGAATTTCTCTTTATTCATCCCTTCAACCAGGAGTATTTCCTCTTTAACCTTAAACGGCCGCCTATCTGAAGCAAGGACATCCTTGGCCAAATCCTCATCCATCCCGGGGAGTTCCTTAAGCATACCTGAGTTCGCGGTATTGATATTTATCCGGGAGCCTTCATCCTCAAAATGATACCTAAATCCGGAATCTTCCTCGAATAGCTTACTCCTCTCCCGAATAAGCTCTTTCTGACTGTCAAAAGAAGCTGATGTATCGTTTTTATACTGATAAAGGGCATCGTAATAGGCGGACTTGGCCAAAGGAAAGGACATAGCCGAGCGCAGATAAAAGTTAGCGAATTTAATCCGGCTATAGATAAAATTGCCCAGGCCTAAAGCAAAAATAGATAGGACCAAAACCACCCACAGGCAAAAAACTAGTATGCTGGCCCTCTCAGTCACAGACAAGATGTCTGTGCCACCGGGTGATGGTTTCACAGGCATCCTTGCCTGTGAAACTAATTTAGCTTGAGGGGATAAAAATAACCGCACTATAGGTTTTATTATTAGAAATCAGGTTAACTTTTACCGCCGCGGGTAATCCGGGATCCTGCCAGCTTTCCTTCCAAAGATATTTATCCTTCTTTAAATCAAAATAAAAATAGGAGAAGCTTAAATCTTCGGCCGCGGACACCCATACTTTGAATTCAGGTTCCGGCTTTTCTTCTTTGGCCTCAGCCCAAAGTATATCCTTAAGACTCTTAACCGCCCTTAAGAATTCTTTTTTACCACTGTCCAAGCTATAAGTAACACTGCTAACCTCGGAATCAACCAAAAGCGGGAAGCTCAACTTATTCTTATCTCCCCAAAAGGCTATGTCCTTATCCTTAAAAACAAAGGATTGCCTGAGGTCCTGCCTGAATTTCTCCATTTTTAGAATAACTTTTCTTTCATAAAGACTCAGCTCATTCGCCCGGCGCCAGATCTTCATTCCCAAACTAAAGGCGGAATATATGGCAATAGCGGCCACGGAGAAAATAAGCGCGGTAATCAACACCTCTATCAGGCTAAACCCTTTTCGTCTCATTGCGCTTTTATTTCTTCTTTTATTTTAGGCAGGTAGGTAACTATGCTTGAGGATTTAGGGATGCCGCGCTCTTTCCAATTAAGGCTGACTTTAACCAAAAGCATTTCTTTGGCCAATTCCGGGCTATGGCTTTGGCTATCGGAAACTAAATCATGGTCTTCCGACCTATCGGAAATCTCCGTAGTCTCTGACCTCCAAGAAAAATTTCTTCCCCTTGAGGTAAAACTTCCCGACTGCGTATCAATAGCCAAACCTTTATTCTCATAAGAGGCGATTTCCATTTCCTCTATTTTTTCCCGGGCAAGACTGGCGGATTCAACATAGTTCTGTCCGGCATTCAAGGCCCGGATCGCTCCGATAAAGGAATTTAGAATAACACACAGCCCAAAATACAGAATAACAATGCTAATCATCAGCTCAATAAAAGTAAACCCCGTTACACCCCGCCCTAAAGGGCGGAGCTTTATCATTGATTCAAATTTAATCTGCCATTCATCCCCAGCCTGAAGGCCGGGGCTTTCTGGGTGTAACGGGGTAAACCCTGCTCGTCTCATAAAAATAAACCAAAAAATAATAATTTCTTTGTGACTGGTGTTTTTCGGTTTCTTAAATAGATATTCCAATAATGCTTGCTTCCAATTTCATTGTGCCGATATTCTCATCCTTGAGCGCTAAGTTGAATTTCTCGATTCTGATTAGCAAGTCGGCGTTTTCCAGGCTATAGATAAAACTCATAATCCTGGAAATATCAGCCTCGGCGTTCAGCTGCACCCGTGAAATTGAAAGCTCCGCGTTAGGGCCGGACTGCGCGGAATCCGGCTTCATATCCACGATAGTCAAGCCTGCCTTACTAGCCTCCAGTTCGATACGGCTTAAAACCGCGGCCATTTTATCTTCAGGATTTCCTTTAAAATTAAGGTAAGGCTCAATCTTTTTATATTCGCCTAAGATAAAATCCTTTTGGGCCTCCAGTGCCGAATATTTCTTTATCGCGAGCGTAAAGGCGTTAATTTCATCGCCGGTATTTTTAAATTTCGTCGAGACCGGCTCAATCACCAAGAGCTTTAAAACCATAACTAACAGTGAAACCGCGACCGCCGCGGCCAGCATCTTTTCGTTCTTATTCAGCTGTCTCATTGTTTTTTGCTTATCTCAAAATCCACTATTTCCTTATCCTTGACCTTGCGCCGGCGGGTGGAGCGGGATTGGGCCGACTTAAAAACCGCTGTTTCATTGAGAGCGCTTACGAAACTAAAGACATCGGGTATCTGATCGGCATAGCCGCGAATGGCAAAACCCCTTTCTTTTTCCCAAGAAAAACTGCTTATGGTTATATCGTCAGGGCAGACTTGAAGCAATTCATAGACACAAGCCAGGGCCGAATTCTTATCTCCGGAATACTGCTTGACTAACTTTATCTTCTTCTCCATATCGCCAAGCCCGGAGCATTTCTCTGCCAAAATTCCGGAGCGTTCACTTAACCTGGCCAGATAAAGCTGGCGCTGGTTTAAGATGGAAAAAAAGATCATAACTGAAATCAAAAAGACATAGACAACGCAAACCCCTGTAATTAATAACTGCCGAAGCCTTACTTTCATCTCTTTTTTTATCCTGGCCTCAGGCAAAACAAAAGAGATGTCTTCCTTTTTATTAGGAGAAAAGGCGAAACCCAGCAAACCGGCAAACGAAGCCTCTTTTAAGGTTTCATCCGAGCTTTCAGGAATTCCGGGCTTAATTAACTGGGTCTTGAGCCCTAACTCTTTCTCTAAGAAAACCGCCAGGCCCGGGGCTTCCCGGGATAAAGCACAGCTTAAAAAAAGACACATCGGTTTCTGAACCGAAGTTAAGTCTCCCTGAAAAGCCAAGAGGGCCTGCTTCAGCTCCGAGATAAAACGCTCCCTCTCCTGGTCAGACTTTATCTGCACGGCTCCCTGAGAAATCACCACAGTAGAATCAAGCTGATTCTTATTCACCAGTATTAAGTCGCTGTAATTATAATCAATATCCAGGACCAGATAAGGCGACGAAGGCAAAGAATGTTCACCCATTGAATAACGCAGATACTTTATTACCCCCTGAGAACTCAAAAACATCGCCTCAGGAAGAATATTTAAAAAGATAAAGGCGTTAAATATGATTCTAAGCATATCCCGGTGGGCTATTGCCGTGAGGATACGGCTGTTGTTGAAATTGTCTAAACCCAAATTATGATATCCAAAGACAATCTCCTCCTTAGGATAAGGCACCTGGCGGATAATATGAAGACCGAGCATCTGTTCAATTTCTTTAGGTTCACGCGAAGGAAGATTGATTTTACGCACAGTTATCTTATTGCGGCTGATAATCACGATAACCTCAAGGCCCTTTCTCTTTCCCACCCGCGAAAAGACATTTTTTAAGGCCCGCCCGGCATTGGCAAAACCGGCCTCAACCGGTTCTGAGATTACCTCTTTTATCTCTACCGGGCTAAGCGGACTTTTAAACTCCGCCACTGCCGCCTTAATCCGGGAATCAGAAAACTCTATGATCAGTTTTGTTTTCATTTTACTTACGTCCCCACAGGCAGGATGCCTGTGCTACCACTACTGAACTATTTATGGCACAGACAGGATATGCCTGTGCTACCCCACACACCAGTGGCACAGGCATCCTGCCTGTGATAACTGTTGCTTTTACTATGTCCCCACCAAAGTATTCAGGTTAAATATGGGGAGTAAGACGGCTATAACCATACCGCCGATAACCAACCCCAGAGCCAGGATAATCAACGGCTCAAGCAATGAACTGATTATCTTAAGACTAGCGTCTATCTCCTGCTCGTAAGACTCAGCTATATCGCTTAAGACACTTTCTAACCTGCCGCCTTCTTCTCCCACCCTAATCATCTGCGTAAAGAGTTCCGGAAATATCCTGAACTTGGACAGAGACTGGGAAAAAGACAACCCTTCCTTGATATCCTTGCGCACCTCTTCTAACTGAATTATATATTTAGGATTGCCTAATAAAGATGCTGAAATATTCAAACCGGATAAGAGGCTGACTCCGCTTTTTAAAAGCAGGCTCAGGCTGTTGGAAAAATTAACCAAGGCCTGTTTATAAACTAAATCCTTAATCCAGGGCAGGTGGTATTTCAGGTTAGAAATAAGGCTGGCCCTGCCTTTGGGGCTGCGGATTAAAATAAAATACAGGAAGAATCCCGAAAACAGCAGGACAATCCAATATTTCCGGAAAAAGAAACTCACTGACAAAAGGACTCGGGTAGGCAGAGGCAGGGCGGCTTCAAAATCCTCAAACATGCCCACTAAGCGCGGCAGGATAAAGGTAAGCATTACAAAAATGCTGGCCGCTCCCACCAGCACCATAAATATTGGATAGGCCAGCGCCTGCTTAATCTTAGATTTGAGGTCTTCTAAACGTTTGAGATAACTTAATAACTGTGAAAATGAGTCTTTTAATTGTCCGGTAGCCTCACCGGAGCGAATTATGTTCACGTAAAGGAAAGGGAAAAATTGGGGATAATGTCCCAGGCATTGGGAGAGAGTGAGGCCGTCCTTGATTTTTTTGATTATATCCTCTAACAAGAGCTTCTCGGAACGCTCACCGGAACCCTGCTGAAGAAGCCTTAAAGCGCTTAACAACTCCACATTGGATTTGGTGAGATTGTAAAGCTTCTGGGTAAAGAGAGTCAGCTTTTTGCCTGACCAGCGGCCGGAACTTAACTTTAAACCCTCTTTCTTTAGCGCCGCCTGATTCTCTGCCGGCTCCAGCACAAAGGGAATGAGGCCCTGTTTTTCCAATTGCCCCAGGGCCTGTTCTAAAGACTCGGCCAAAACCTTTCCCTCGGCCACCTCATCTAAGCTCTTTTTGGCCTTATACCTAAATTCCATCGTCAGCCTCGACCACTCGCATAACCTCTTTAAGGTCGGTAAGCCCTTTCTCGGCCAAAATCATTCCGCTTTCCCGCAGGGTGCGCATGCCTTTTTCTCTGGCTCTCTTCTTGATTTCCGGTGATGACCGGCGTCCAATAATCATCTGGCGGATTTCCTCATCTATCAGAAGCATCTCTAAGATTGCCGTCCTTCCTTTATATCCGGTAGCCGAGCACTTATCGCAGCCCTTACCTTTACAATTCTGACAAACCAGGCGCACTAACCTCTGGGCAATCAGGGCGTCAATGGATGAGGCTAAAAGAAAAGGTTCAATCCTCATATCTATCAGCCGGCTGACGGCCGAAGCCGCGTCATTGGTATGCAAAGTGGAGAAAACCAGATGCCCGGTCAAAGAAGCCCGGATAGCCAAATCCGCGGTCTCTGAATCCCGGATTTCCCCAATCATCATAATGTCCGGGTCATGCCTTAGGACCCCTCTTAAAATATTGACAAAGGTAAGCCCCACCTTGGGATTGACCTGAATCTGGGTTATCCCCTCAATCGCGTATTCCACCGGATCCTCGATACTGATGATTTTTACCTCCGGACGATTCAGGCGGCTTAGGCAGGTATAAAGAGTAGTGGTCTTTCCGCTTCCGGTGGGGCCGGTCAATAAAAGTATCCCGTGCGGCTTCTGGATAAGCTTTTCAATCCGGACTATATCATCCGGGAAAAACCCTATACTTTCAAAACCCAGCAAGGCCCGGGACGGCAATATTCGGATTACCACATTCTCCCCGAAATATCCCGGGATAATGGAAATCCTTAAATCAGCCTCTTGTCCGTTCAACAGTTTTACCTTTACCCGGCCATCCTGGGGAATGCGATGTTCCACCACATCTAAGGCGGAGATAATCTTTACGCGTGAAATAATCGCCGGTTCAATATAATAGATGTCATCGGGAACCTTGATGTCCCGAAGCACCCCGTCAATACGATAGCGCAGATGCACCTTCTTCTGATAAACCTCTATATGAATATCGGTTGCCTGCATCTGGATGGCCTCAAGAAGCACCTGATTGACTAACTTGATAACCGAAGCCTCCTCGGCGCTCTTATCAATCTCTTCTAAGCCATCCCTGGCTTTGAGGATAAACTGATCCTGGTGCTGGGTGCTTTCCGAGAGTATCTGATCCACGGTCTCAGCCACTACCCCATAATACTTATGTATGGCCTCATCAATTTCACTTTTGGTACTTAAAACCCGCTTCACCTGATAGCCCAAATGCATCTTGATATCCTCAGCCAGCCAGATATCCATCGGATTAAAAACAGCCGCGGTCAACACCTTATCCTTTATCTCTATAGGCATAAAATGGTAGCGCTGGACGAATTTTGCCGGAACTACCTTAACCGCCTCCGGGTTTATTTGGATATCTTTGAGCTTAGGGTAAAAGCTCATACTCAGTTGCTCAGCCAGGCACAGGAATAACTGCTCTTCGTTCAAATATCCGTTTTTAACCAAAGTCTTGCCCAGCATTTCCTCGGATTCAAAAGGAGGAGAATCCTGGAGCACAAAATCCAACAGCTCCTTAGTCATAAATTTTTTCTTTACTATTATCTCGCCTAATTTCATCGCGTCGCGAACCAAGAAACAAAGAAAACTTAAAAACCTAAAAACAATTTTTCTTATGGTTTTTGTTTTTCTGTTTTTTGGCCTTTCGGTTCTTTAGTTTTTCGGTTAATTCTCTATGGCTCCGATCAAATACAAACCTGACTCCTCCGCCCTATCCAAATCTCCGCTAATAATCCTCTCGCATCCGGAAAGGGTATCCTCTAAATTAACATAGACTCCCGGTTTCCCGGAGTATATCTCGGCGGTAAAAAACGGCTGGGAGAGGAAATTCTGCAATTTGCGCGCCCGGTCAAAGACAACCTTCTCAGCCGGCGAAAGCTCCTCTTTTCCGATAATTGAGGCAATCTTCTCTAATTCCTGATAACGCTTGAAATGACGGGTAACCTCCTGGGCGATATCAAAGTGGCGCCGGCCTACCATATTTGGGTTAAGCGAATTGGTGGAAGATAAAAGCGGCTCAATCGCCGGATATATCCCCCGCTGGACCAGACTCCGGGAAAGGACAATCAGGCTGTCTAAGTGGGCAAAGATAGCCACCACCGCCGGATCAGTCAAATCATCCGCCGGCACATAAACCGCCTCAATAGCGGTGATGCTGGCGGAACCCCGCGGACAGATGCGCTCATGCAATTGGCTTATTTCGCTGGCTAAGGTAGCCTGATAGCCTGCCTCTGAAGGTATCCGGCCTAAGAGCGTGGAAAGCTCGCTTCCGGCCTGGGCAAAACGGAAGATATTATCAATAAAGAGCAAAACATCCTGCTGTTTTTCTAAAATGGCCTCTGCCAAAGCCACCGCGGTATGGGCGGCCTCAAACCTGGCCCCGGGAGGCTCGTTCATCTGGCCGAATATCAGTATCGAGCGCTTCAAAAGGTCTGCTCGCTTAAACTCATAATAAAGCTCGTTTCCCTCACGGATACGTTCCCCTACTCCGGCAAAGACGCAGGTACCGCTATGATGAATAATAATATTATGAATAATCTCTAAAATAAGTATGGTCTTGCCTAAGGCCGCCCCTCCCAGCAGGCCGATTTTTGAACCCTTCGCCAAGGGAAATAAAAGGTCAATTATCTTTATTCCGGTAGGAATTATAGCGGAGGCCGGGCTGAAATCATTTTTTAGTTTAAGCTCCGGCTCAACTGCCGAATTATGCACCGGCAGGAATTCCTCAAAAGTAAGTTTCTCTTTATGATCAATGGGCTGACACATCGCGTTTAGCACCCGGCCGTAGAGGCTTCCCACCGACGCGGGGATAACCAAACCTCGCTCGTCCGCCACCGCGTCCATATTCCTACCCACTCCGTAAGTAAAATCCAGGGCCAGACAGCGGCAGATATTATATTCCCGGTGCTCAGCCACCTCCAACACCACCGGTTCATCCGTCCCGGGAAGCCTTATCCTAAGCAAGGAATTCATCGGCGGGAGCTTCAGCTCAACCGCGAATTGCACATCTACCACCGAACCGTAAACTCCAATAACCTTGCCAATCTTATCCATTTTTAGTGTTTTCTTAACATCCGCGCCGCCGAAACCTCCCTTATAGTCTTATCCGAAAGGCTATGCAGATATTTAAAATACTCTAATTTTAAATTTTGATTTATCCGGCCTAATTCCTGGACACTTCCTTCTAAATGCATAATCCTGGCGGAAAACTCGGCTAACTTGGCCGACCAGAAAATATGATAAATCTTACCCAGAAGCCACAGCTGGACCCAGCCGCTCACCGCCGAGTCAAATCCCGGCTCAAGCAAAAGCTCGCCGCTTACCTTGGTTATCTTGGAAAAAAGCGCTCCGGTTAAAGGCAAAAGTTCTTCCAGCTCGATCTGTTGTAAGGATACGCTGACAAATCGCGGATAGATAAGCCAGAGCCGGGAAACCTTTCGCTTAAAATAAAGCTCAAAGACATAATCCCGCAGTTCTTCCATCTGGTCAAGCTCCAGCTTATCACTAATAGAGTTAAACTGCTTAAACTCAATTCTTAATTCCTTAAGATATTGTGCCCCCTGATTCCCTAAAACAATTATCTCATCATTATCTTTTCTTATGCCGGTCAGCTTATTCACCAATAAGGCATTCAACTCCCCCAAAAATCCCTCATCCGAACTCACCAGGACTACGGCCGAGACCCCTTCTCCCACGGCCGGCCTGAAAAAAATATGCTCCGGTCTAAGCGGGTAAATATAACCTAAAATAATCTCCAACTGTTTAATAAAATCAACCGAGGGTTTGCGGTAAAGGCGGAATTGATTAAGCTGGGAAACCGAAGCCAGCTTCATTATTTCAATCAGCTCGCCTAAATTTTTGTTGAAATCCACATCGTATTTTAACTGGGACGCGGAAAGCATATTTGAAATATCCCCACAGGCAAGGATGCTACATATAATAGTGCCACAGACATCTTGTCTGTGAGACTAATCAATACCCAGTGCCACAGACATCTTGTCTGTGATTACACAACTTAATTACCAGGTTTCATTCGGGCGAAGAAATCCTTAATCGCCTTGTCTAATTGGACCTTAGCCTCCTCGGTCAAATCTCCAGTCTGATCTAATTTTTCTATAAAACCGGGATTGCGGCCTGATAAAAAAGAAAAAAACCCGGTGATAAATCTTTTGGCCTGCTCCAGGCTGACCGTTTCCAGGATTTTCTGCTCAAAGGCATAAAAGAGCGCGATCTCCCCGGCCAGGCTCAAAGGCCCGCCGTTTTCCTGAATAAGAAGTTCATATAAGGCCCGGCCCCGCTGTAACTGAGCGCCGGCCTCTGCCGAAAGTTTAGTCTTCAGGCGGGTCAAACGCAATAGAGAGCGGTATTGAACATAGACATAACGCAAGCCCTTACTTAAAGCGCGGACTGCCGGAGCCTGAACTTTACTACCGATACGTGAAACCGACAGCTCCAAGTCTATCGCCGGCTTAAAGCCCTCCTGAAATAATCCGGAGCTGAAATATATCTGGCCGTCGGTCATTGAAATCAGATTGGAAGGAATATATCCAGTGATATCACCGGACTGGGTCTCGGCAATCGGCAGGAAAGTCATTGTCCCGCCGCCAAACTCAGGCTTCAACCTTCCTGCCCGTTCAACCAACTGAGAATGTAAAAAAAAGATATCTCCGGGATAAGCCTCTCTTCCCGGTGATCGTTCAAGCAATAAAGACATCTGCCGGTATATCCAGGCATGCTTGGTCAGATCGTCAAATACCACCAGCACATCCTTACCGTGGCGCATAAAATATTCGCCTAAACTGGCCGCGGTATAAGGGCAAAGATATTGCTGGGCCGCGGAACTTCCTGCCGAAGCGCGCACGGCAATGGTATATTCCATTGCCCCTTTAGCCGCGAGAAACTGGATTAGTTTGCTGAAGGCAAAATGGTTTCCTCCTATCCAGCAGTAAATGCAAATAACATCTTTTCCTTTTTGATTAATTATGGCATCCAGGGCAATCGCGGTTTTACCGGTCTGCCGGTCTCCCAGGATAAGCTCGCGCTGGCCCTTTCCGATAGGAATAAGAAAATCCACAATCTTGATGCCGGTAGACAGCGCCTCGTCTATCGGCTCTCTCTCCATTACCCCGGCGGCAGGAACGAACACCGGATAAATTTCGCTTGAGCCAATCTCTCCTCTTCCGTCAACCGGACAACACAGGC
>LCKE01000031.1:0-14791 GCA_001001205.1 Parcubacteria group bacterium GW2011_GWF2_45_11
CGGCTTGGCGACTCCCGCCGGCAAAAACCTAGCGGATCATTTTAAAATCAAACTGCCGGTTTTTGGCACTTTGTTTAAAAAGATTTATTTGGTGCGTTTTACCCAGTCTTTGGCCACTTTGGTGGTTGGCGGCGTGCCCTTAACCGATGCTTTAAAAATAGTTTCCGAAGTGGTGGGCAACGAGGCTTATAAGTCGTTAATTGATCAAACCATCAAGGAAGTGGAGGACGGCAATTCCGTGGCGGTGGTTTTTTTACAGTCGGATATTGTGCCTAAGATGGTTTCCAACATGCTGGCAGTGGGTGAAAAAACCGGACGTTTGGATAATATTTTGGACAAGATCAGCGGTTTTTACACCCGAGAAATTGAAAACATGGTGGCTAACATGACTCATTTGTTGGAGCCTTTTATAATGGTTCTGATCGGCGTGGCCGTTGGCGGCATGGTCGCGTCTATTATTTTACCCATGTATAACCTGGCCAATCAGTTTTAACGCCAAACAAGAGTTTGATTTATAGCCGGTAAATTTTTAAGAGAGATGAATGGGCAGATTAATAATACCTTCATCAAAATTATTTGTCATCCAATCTTCCTGCTGACTAAAGGATGTTTAAAAGCTGTTAATTAGTTGTTAGCCTTTAGTTGTTAGCCTCTTGATTTTTTATTAGTAATTTGTTATAATAAAATTAACATGGTTGTGGAATAAGTTATCCACACTTTTATGGTTATATATTTTAGGATAATAATATTAAACCTTTTTATGAAAAACAATAAAGTCATGTCAAAAGGCAGGCAAGGTTTTACCTTGATTGAACTTTTGGTGGTTATCGCCATCATTGGTCTGCTTTCCACCCTGGCCGTTGTTTCCTTAAACGGCGCCAGGTCCAAAGCCAGAGACGCCCGGCGCGTTTCCGACTTAAAAGCCGTTTCTTCGGCTTTGGAATTATACCGCGACGATAATTTGGATAATGTAGTGAGCATTGACACCGATTGGGATACAACTATCGGCACCAACCTTAACGCCACAGCTATTTATTTGCCGGCCGGCGCTCCCACTGATCCCGATACCACCAGGGCCAGCGGCGGGCTCAATGAGGCGGATAGCTACGCTTATTGCTCGGACGGCGATTTTTATCTCTTAGCCGCCGTTTTGGAAAATAACCCCCCGGGCAAAGGCTTAAACGGAGCGATTGCCACTTTTGGCGACGGTAGGTGCGTTAACGCGGGCGGGATTATTAACGCTAGCACGCTTACATGCAACGGCGCAATGAATTTTTGCTTAGGACGTTTATAAACATTAAAAATATAATTTAACCAAGCCTGATTCAAGAATTGAATTTGACTTGGAGAAAGGTCGAAAAATTTTATCCAAAATTTTTTTGGATGTTTCATCCCTTTATTCTGTCTAAATAAAATTAATTATCATAAACAATTATGAAAAATAATAAAGTCATGTCCAAAAGCAGGCAGGGGTTTACCTTGATTGAACTGTTGGTGGTTATTGCCATCATCGGTCTGCTCTCCACCTTGGCCGTTGTGTCCTTAAACGGCGCCCGTCAAAAAGCCCGTGATGCCAGAAGAATGGCTGATGTTAAAAGTTTGCAGTCTGCGGTTGAACTTTACATTGGCGATAACGAGACGCCTATTGCCGATCCTGGTACTTGGGCCTTATTAAGCTCGGGCCTGTTGACCTACCTGCCTGGCGGTGCGCCAGTTGATCCGGGCTCTAATGAATATGCGTATTGTGTTGATGCCAATACTGATAAATATTTAGTGGCTGCTGAATTGGAATCCATTGATGCTTTAGCCAGCGAGATTGATGGTGCAACTAATTACCTTGTTGGTGAGTGTGTTTATAGTAAGGGTTCCACTCCTGCAGGCGCGGTTAACTGTGATGATGCAGGTGCGGGAAATATTAACGGTGCGGCTGGATCCGCCGAGGGTTCTGTTTTTTGTATGGGAGGCATTACTTCCTAATAAATTCTTAGTGAAATATTATTTAATGATACTGGGTTAGCAAAATGATGTTTTAGAGTTAAATATTACGGCATACAGAAAGGCTCTTCTTTGGAGGGGTCTTTCTTTGTGGTGATGATATTTGGTATAATTAATAATGGAATAAGTCGTGAAATGCGTATTGCGCGATGACACCGTTTGTTCACTGCTGAATCGCCGATAACTCAAGGATATTTTTAGTGATTGATCCGCTTGCTTCGCCAAAGCGTAACCGTCGGCGAGCGAACTATCCGCTTGCTTCGCCGAAGCGTATGCGTAGGCGAGTGATTTACTGATAATTCCAGCCATATGGATTTGAATCAAATTTTTGAGCTTATTAATTACTTGTTATTTCACCTGTTTTTTTCGGCGCTCTGGCTTTGGTATTTTTATAGATGGCTGCATAAAAAAAATATTGAGTCAATTTTTAAAGCCAGCTGGCTTTCGTATTTAATCATCGTCATCATTACGGTGAGCGGCGGCGGCTGGTTTTTGTATCACAGCTGGTCAGCCAGCCAGATGTACGCTTATTTACTGCCGCCGCATTCAAATTATTTTTATCTGGTGATTTTTAGAACGGTCTTATTTCACCTCATCAGCCTGGCGGCGGGCCTGGTTCTTTATTATTTGCTTAAGTTCGTGGCCAGGCTGGCCAAGGCGACTTTTGTGGAGCTTAAGGAAATCAGGCTGTTGGCCTTGGGCGCTGTTTTGGCGGGCTGGAACAACGTTATGGTTTATTTAACAACCACCGCCGCCTTAATGCTGTTAACCTCTGTTTTTATCAATTTGTTTAAGTCGGGCCGCGGGCAGCGGCTGAGGCTTGCGCCTTATGTTTTTTTGGCGCTGATTTTCACTTTGCTTATCGGGTATAGGTTGACTTTTTATTTGGGGGTTTATTAAGCGCCATGAATTATCATCAATTTAGACAATTAAATCGGCCATCACGGTCAACTATTTTTAACCCAAAGATCGTTCAGGGTTTTACGCTAATTGAGTTAATAGTGGTTATAGCCATTATTGGTATTTTATCCACCTTGGCGGTGGTCTCTTTTAGTGATTCGCGCTCTAAAGCCAGGGATTCCGAGAGGCTTTCCGATGTCAGGGCGATCCAGGGAGCGGTGGAACTGTACATAGAAAACAACGGCACCGCGCCTGACCCATTTTTGGAAACCTGGACGGATTTGCAAGCCTTAATTGGGGTTAATTTGCAGGCCGGGACCTTGCCTTTAGACCCGCTGGCTGACGATGGTTACAAGTACGTTTACTGCCATGCCGGCCATAATTATCTTTTGGCGGCGGTTATGGAGAACGATCAGGCTATTGCCAATGACCTAGACGGGACCCACGGTTACACCGTGGCCAGCGAGTGCATTTTTTCCGCGGCCGATAATAACGTTTTGAACTGCGTTGATGCCGCGGGCGGGGGAGAGGTATCCGGAACGCGCGGTTCGGTTTTTTGCGCCGGTTACGCCAAAGGGACGTAACTACGAATATACGAATCGGTACGAATATACGAATATTTTAATTTATCTTTCGTATATTCGTAAAATTATTCGTAAATTCGTAGTATTCGTAAGACGATTCGTAATTTGTAGTATTCGTAAAATTATTCGTATATTCGTAAGATGATTCGTAATTCGTAGTATTCGTACATTCGTAATTTTCTTGCTTAATTTTTACTTTTTTAGATAACGCCTCAATCGGGCCATGTTTCCGGCCTGTTTTTTTGCGTCCAAAAATGTTATAATTTAGCCATGTATATAGTCATTATCGCTATTTTTGGCTTGATCGTCGGCAGCCTGCTAAACGTCATTATTTTTCGTTTAAAAAGCGGCGATAAGATCGTTTGGGCCCGGTCCAAATGCCTGCATTGCGGCCATCAATTGTCAGCGGCCGATTTGGTGCCGATTTTAAGCTATGTTTTTTTACGGGCCAAATGCCGCTACTGTCATAAAAAAATAGATTGGCAATATCCGGCCGTGGAGGGTGTGACCGCGGTTATTTTTGTTTTAGGCTATTTAAAATTCCTGTCTCCGGTTTTAACCGTGGCCAATCTGCCAGCCTATCTGATTTTTTTGTTTTTTAGCGGCGTTTTATTGGTGATTTTCGTTTATGATCTAAAATACTATCTTATTTTGGATGAAGTGACTTTGCCGGCCTGGCTGTTCGCTTTTTTGGCCAACTGGCTGTTGGGCTTTTCAATTTTTAATTTATTGCTCGCCAGTTTGGTGCTGGCCGGCTTCTTTTTATTCCAATTTATTTTGTCCAAAGGCAAATGGATCGGCGGCGGCGACATCAGATTAGGTTTGGTCATGGGCGCGATGCTCGGCTGGCCGATGGTTTTAGTGGCTTTACTGCTCTCTTATATTACGGGCGCGGCCGTCAGCCTGGGTTTGCTGGTTTTTAAACAGAAATCCTGGGGCGATCAAATACCGTTTGGCACTTTTTTAACTTTAGCCACGGTGGTTGTTTTGCTTTACGGCGAGGTTATTTTACGCTGGTATTTAACCAAAGCTCACTTGCTATGATTAAGATCAAAAAGAATCAGGCCGGCTTTACTTTGGTGGAAATGATGGTGATGCTGGTGATTTTTGCCGTTATTTTTACCTTATCCCTGGTTAATTACCGCAAAGGCGAAAGGCTGGAGGTTTTTAGGTTAGCCACAAGCGGGGTGGCCAGCGCCATCCGGCAGGCCCAAACGTCCGCTTTAACCGGTTTTGGCAGCGAGGCGGACTTAAGCCCGGCTTACGGCGTTTATTTTGATCTGGCCGCCCCTGATCAATATTTATTTTTTAAGGATGATGACAATAATCAGGTCTACTCCGCTGGCCTGGACGAAGTTATTGAGACCGTTTTTTTGCCGGCCGAGATTGAACTGAGCGGCTACACGGGCGACGGACCGGTCAGCATTGTTTTTATCCCGCCTAAACCAACCACTTATTTTACCAGCGGCCTAGCCACTTTTCAGTCAGGCGAAATTACTTTAAGGCGTGAAGAATTTTCCACCAAAGAAGGCTTGATTACCCTTAATACTTTTACCGGCCAGGTCTCCGCCAAACTTCAGGAGGCCGCTGAATAAAACCAGCACCGCCCTTACTAAGCCCGGAGTGCTGGATAAAAATTATGAATTTTTTTAAACAATTTAAAAACCAGCAAGGCTTAGGCTTTTTGGAGATGATTGCCGCTTTAGGAGTGATTGTCACCGGCGTTATCGCCGGCCTGACTTTAACGACCTATAATTTAGCTTCGTCAACGGCCAGCGAAGGCAGGTTGTTGGCCGCCAATTTTGCCAGAGAAGCGATTGAGGTGGTCAGGAACAAGCGGGACAGCAATTGGCTGGCCGAAGCCGATTGGTTTGACGGCGTTTTAACGGGCGAAAACTACCGTCTGATAACCGCCTTTGATCCGGAGAGCAATTCTTGGCAGCTGACCAATGAGGCGGTGGATCTGGAGACCTGCGGTGATTGCAGTCTTTATTATCATCCGGCCAGCGGCGTTTTTAATCATGAGGCCGCGGAAGACGGCCGGCCGACCAACTACAAACGGCTGGTGACTTTACGGGAGATTTGCTGGCTGGAGGAGATTAGCGATGAAACGGTTTTAGGGCCCGGAGATCATTGCAGTGATCAGAGTTTGGCCTGGGCGGGCTGGGACGTGGCGGCGGACGTTATCTGGATTGACAGTACGGGCGAACATCAGCTGAACATTGTTGATCGTCTTTATGACTGGAAGTAGGTTATAGGTTATGATGTAGATAAGCGCGTAACGCGTAGACTGCCCGCCCGTTACGACAACGAGCGGGGCAGGTAGCGCGTAACAAATAATCAATAAATCAATAAATCATTGAACACGTAACTCTTAATCCGTAACTCACACCCCATTCACCCAATCACCTAATCCACCAATTTACCAATAACTTAACACTTAACTTCTCTTTTTTCTTAATTCATTATGCCAAAGATACTTATTGCCGGTGGTGCGGGGTTCACTATTATGGAAACGGTTTTAGTTATGGCTATTTTTTCCATCGCCACCACTTACGCCGTGGGCATTTTTGTTAAAAGCAACACCGTGCAAAAAAGGACAGCCAACGTGCAACAGCTAACGGCCGACGCCCGCTTTGTGGTAGAAGTGATGGCCAGGGAAGTCAGGATGGGCACGATTGACTACGATTACACTGGTTATGTTTTGCCTTTAGACGGTCCGCAGACGGTTTTGGCCATCAAGGATCAGGATAATCAGCCGGTTAGATTTAGGCGGTTTGCGGCGGCGGAGGACAGGCAGGCGGTTCAGGTTTGCACCGGCGATGACGTTTTTTGTTCATTAGACGCCAATTGGACGGATATTACCCCGGATAATCTGACGGTGAACAGGCTAAATTTTTACATCGCGCCGGCCCAAGATCCTTTCAGCTGGCAGCTGCCTGATTATTATTCCGACCTCCAGCCTTTGGTTACGATTATTTTGGAAACTGAAAGCTTAGCCAGCGCAGAGCTGGAGCAGCATCTGTCATATTTTCAGACGACGGTTTCTTCCCGAAGCTATCAAAGATAAATTTAATTGGTAATTTTTTTGGAAAAAGATGAATTTATTTAAAAATAATCAGGGTTCTATTCTGCTTTTAGCCATGCTGGTTATGGCCGGCGTGGTGACCGTAAGCTTGGGCACCACCACTTTGATCATTGCGGAGATTCAGCAATCGGTGAAATTGGATCAGTCGGTGGTGGCGTATTACGCGGCCGAAAGCGGCGTGGAGCGGTCCTTGTTTCAGGCCAGGAAAAAACAGTTTGAGCCGGAGGTTTTAAGCGGGCTGGAAAAAACCCTGGATAACGAGGCCAACTATCAGATCGTAGCTTCCAGCACGGAAGAAGTCTTGTACGCCACCCTGGCCGAAGACGAAAGTTACCAGTTTGATTTATACGAACCAAATTCTTTTAATCAATTAACTAATCCAATCCAGGCGATCGGTTTAAGCTGGGACGGCCTTTCGTCCTGGCTGGAGGTTAACTGGTCATGCTGGGATACTAACGGTAATTTGGGCAATCCGCGGTCGTCTTATAACGCCCGGCCGGCGGGAACGATTTATCTTAATTTATATGAGTCGCCCGCGTGCATTTTATACCGCGTCAGATTGATCGCCCGGCAGGCGGCCGCCAACAATATTCAAATCAGGGCCTACAGCGAAGTTGATCCGGTGGCGCGTTGCGGCAACCCGCCCAACTCCTGCCAGTCGCCGATTCCGGCCAGGGTTCGGATTAAGGGTGTGGGCCAATACCCCGGGGATTCCGATCAGGCTTCCCGTCAGGCGATTTTGGTCAGCCTGCCCCAGCGCTCGCCGGTTTACGGTTTGTATGATTATGTTTTATTTAGCGATGAGGAAATCAAGAAGGAAAATTAACTATTATTTCTAATTTACGAATCATCTTACGAATTTACGAATAATTTTACGAATATACGAAGGTTAAATTAAAAGATTCGTATATTCGTACCGATTCGTATATTCGTAATTGGTAATTCATAGTTATTATTTATGAATAAACATGAGGCCGGCCAGAGAGTCGCTAAACTAAAAAAGGAAATAGAACATCACCGTTATTTATACCATGTTAAGGATACTCAGGAAATTTCCGATGCCGCTCTGGATTCTTTAAAGCACGAGCTTTATCAATTGGAGCAGGACTACCCGGAATTGATTACCGCGGATTCGCCCACTCAAAGAGTCGGCGGCCTGCCGTCGGTCAAGTTTAGCAAAGTTCAGCACTCGCATCCTATTTTGTCTTTAGAGGATGTTTTTAGCATGGAAGAGGCGTACCAGTGGGAGGCAAAAAATCAAAAAATAATTTCCGGACCCTACCAATATTACGGGGAATTAAAACTTGACGGCCTAACCGTGGTTTTAACCTATTATGACGGCGTTTTGTTTAGGGGGGCGACCAGGGGAGACGGCCAGACCGGCGAAGACGTGACCGAGAATTTAAAAACCATTGAATCAATACCGCTGGAGCTTAACGCCGCCGATAAAAATCTCTTAGACAAAATCCCTAAAGTTTTTGAAGTCCGGGGAGAGGTGGTTATGACTAAGTCGGTTTTTGCAAAGATCAATCAGGAACAAGCTCGTTTAGGCCTGCCTTTATACGCCAATCCGCGCAACGTGGCGGCCGGTAGCATTCGTCAGCTTGATCCCAAAGTCACGGCCCAAAGAAAGCTGGATTGCTTCGCTTTTGAAATCATCACCGACCTTGGGCAAAAAACTCACGAGGAGGTTCATCACATATTGAATCGTTTGGGTTTTAAGACTGATCCGCAAAGCGTTTTTTGTAAAAATTTAGCGGCGGTAGAAAAATATATCCAACAATGGCAGACAAAGCGCCTGCAGCTGGATTATCAGACCGACGGTGTGGTGGTAGTGATAAACGATCTTGGCATTGCCCGCCGCTTGGGCAGTATTGGCAAGGCTGAGCGCTGGATGGTCGCTTATAAGTTTCCGGCGGAACAGGCGACCACGCTGGTTCAGGACATTACCGTGCAGGTGGGGCGGACGGGCGCTTTAACGCCGGTCGCTCTTTTAAAACCGGTCAGGATCGCCGGCACCACGGTTTCCCGAGCCACCCTCCATAATTTGGATGAAATCAAGCGCTTAGATATCAGAATCGGCGATACCGTCATCATTCAAAAAGCAGGCGATATTATACCGGATATTGTCAGGGTTTTACCCAAGCTGAGGACGGGGCGGGAAAAAAGATTTAACATGCCCAAAAAGTGCCCGATTTGCCGCAACGTTGTCTTTAAGCCCGCAGGTGAGGTGAATTATTACTGCAGCAATAAAAAATGTTTTGCCGTGGAACGGGAGCGCCTCATTCATTTTGTTTCCAGGAAAGGCTTTAATATTGAAGGCCTGGGCCCTAAGATCATTGAGCAGCTGGTTAATGAAGGTTTGATCGCCGGACCGGCGGATTTATTCAAATTAACGGTCGGCGATCTTCAGCCGCTGGAAAGATTCGCCGAAAAGTCGGCTCAAAATTTAGTTAAGGCCATCCAGTCGTCAAAAAAAATAGAATTAGCCAAATTAATTTACGCTTTAGGCATCCGCCACGTGGGCGAAGAAACGGCGGACGCGTTAGCGGAACATTTCGGCAGCCTGGCTAAAATCCAGTCAGCCGGGCGCGCTGACCTGGCGGCCATCAGCGACATTGGCGAGGTTGTGGCCGCGAGCATCGTTGAGTATTTTAAAGATAACGAACATCGGCAGTTTTTAAAAGATTTAAAAAAGGTCGGGACGGAAGCCTTCCAGACAGTCAGCCGTCAATTGAGCAAGATTGCCGGTAAAACTTTTGCTTTAACGGGCACTTTATCATGGCTGACCAGGGATGAGGCCAAGGATAAAATCAGACAGGCCGGCGGTAAGATTGCCGGCACGGTCAGCCGGCGGACGGATTACGTGGTCGCCGGTGCCAACCCTGGCGCGAAATATGATCAGGCTTTGAATGTGGGCGTTAAAATCATCACGGAAAAGGACTTTTTAGAGCTTTTAAAATAAATATGCTATGATAATCGTATCTTATTTATACATGACGCCGAGCGGGGGAGTTCATCTGGCTTTAACGCCCTCGCAATCTGGCCGTTATCAAGGCATTTAAATTATTTTATCAGGCTTTGGCTCTTGTCCGAGTTTTGTTCTAAAGTTATCTTAGATACACTTAAGCGGACGCTGGGCTTGGCCCATGGGGAATATATGTCTATCACTTTGACAGAAGTTGAACATTTGGCTAAACTGGCCCGTATTAATTTAAGCGGTGCGGAAAAGGAAAAATACGCCAAAGACCTTTCGGCGATTTTAGATTACGTAAAACAGCTTCAGCAAGTCAAAAGCGTCCAGCGGGCAGTTGATCGGGCCGAGGCGCCAGGGCCAAGCCAGTGGCGGGCCGACGCGGTTATCGGTACCAGCACGGCCGAGCAGGAGGAATTATTAAGCCAGGTGCCGGAACGCTCGGATCGTTTGGTTAAAACTAAACCGGTTTTTAAATAGGTCGGTCAGCCCAATATGTCTTTTTCATATTTAACAATCAAGCAAATCACCGACGGCCTTGAACGTAAGGAGTTTTCGTGCGCAGACATAGTTGAATATTACTTGAACAGAATTGAGGCCAATAAAGATCTGAACGCTTTCATCACTCTCTTGCCTGAAAGAGCCTTATTGGAGGCGAAAAAGGTGGATCAAAAAATTCAATCGGGCCAAAGACTCAAAAAATTTGAAGGCGTGCCCATCAGCGTTAAAGATATTATTTTAACCAGGGGGGTTAAAGCCACCGGCGGCTCCAGAATTTTGGAAAATTATTACGCCCCGTATGACGCCAGCGTCGTTAAATTTTTAAAAGAAGAGGGGGTAATTATTTTAGGCAAAACCAACTGCGATGAATTTGCCATGGGCGCCTCCAACGAAAATTCCGCCTTTGGTCCGGTTAAAAACCCTTGGGACAAAAGCCGCGTACCTGGCGGCTCTTCCGGCGGCTCCGCCGCGAGCGTGGCCGCTGATTTATGCGCTTTTTCCGTAGGCACGGATACCGGCGGTTCCATCCGCCAGCCGGCCGCTTTTTGCGGCGTGACCGGTTTAAAGCCGACTTATGCCAGGGTCAGCCGTCATGGCTTGATGGCCATGACCTCTTCATTGGATCAGGCTGGCCCTTTTACCAGAACAGCCGAAGAGGCGGCGCAAATTTTGGAGGTGATCGCTCGGCCGGATCATTATGACGCCACCTTAAGCCCTCAAGCGGCGGAGCCGTACAGCCAAAGACTAAACGAGCCGGTTAAGAATTTAACCATCGGTTTGCCTAAAGAATATTTTGGCAACGGCTTGGATCAGGAGATTAAGTCCGCCATCCAGGCGGCAGTTAAGGAGTTTAAAAAACTCGGGGTTAAAATAAAAAAAGTCAGCCTGCCCCATACTGCTTACAGCCTGGCCGTTTATTATGTTATTTTGCCGGCCGAGGTTTCCAGCAATTTAGCCCGTTACGACGGCATTCGTTACGGTTCGCCGTCTAAGGCGGCGGGCGAAGGCCTTGCGGTGGAGAGCGCAGGGCTTCGGTCCCGAGGTCAAGCGACGGGTGATGATCGGCACTTTTGTTTTATCGGCCGGCTATCAGGACGCCTATTATAAACAAGCTTTAAGGGTGCAAAAAATCATCCAACAAGAGTACCGGCAGGTTTTTAAGCAGGTAGACGCCTTAATCACGCCCACCACGCCCACGCCGCCTTTTAAATTGGGCGAAAAGCTTAATGACCCTTTGACCATGTATTTGGCGGATATTTACACGGTTTCGGCCAATATCGCCGGTTTATGCGGTCTGAATATTCCCTGCGGCCTGACTAAAGATAAGTTGCCGGTGGGCTTGCAGCTTTTAGGCGCGCCGTTCCATGAGTCCACCATTTTAAAATTAGGCCATCATTTTCAGCAGGCGACTAACTGGCACCAGCGACGGCCGCCGGTTTAAAGCTTTGGCATTAATCAATTAATTCATACGACTATGCAGTCCGATAACCATGTTGCAAATAATCAAGCGGCCGCCGTGCCTCAAGCTTTAAAAAAGCGTTGGTACAAAAAATGGCAGTTATATTTAATCCTCGGTTTAACTTTGATTGTTTTGGTTTCGCTTTTGGCCTTTATTGGTCATAATTTTGGCCGCGGCGCCAGCGAGATAACTTTGGTGGGGGATGCCAAAGTTGCGGATGAGGCATTGTATCTGCATGCCGCTGACGATCCCAGCTGGGGCGAACCGGATGCCAAAATTAAAATCGTTGAATTCAGCGATTTTGAATGTCCTTTTTGCCAGGCGTCATTTCCCGTTGTCCGGGACTTGCTTTTTAATTATATGGATGACATTTATCTGGTCTACCGTGATTTTCCGGATTTTTTGAATCATCCGTACGCGGAGAAGGCGGCCGAAGCGGCCAATTGCGCCCAAGAGCAGGAAAAGTTCTGGCCGATGCACGATAAGCTTTTTGTTAATCAGGCAAACTTAAATTTAGAGGATTTAAAGCGTTACGCTCTGGAAATCGGTTTGGATGTTGAGGCTTTTAGCCAGTGTCTGGATTCGGGTAAATATTACGCGGAAATTCAGCAGGACTATCAGGACGGCGTTGCTTTAGGCGCCATTGGTACGCCCACTTTTTTTATCAACGGCTATCGGGTGAGCGGCAGCATCCCCAGGGAGATTTTTTTTAACATCGCCGATACTATTTTAGCCGCCGCGGCCGGGGACTGATAAATTTTTTATGCCTTTAAGCGCCATTGTCCGGCTTGTGGGATAAATTGGCTTAGTGTATAATGTTTGCAATTGTCGTTAACAAATTTAATCAGTATAATATGTTTAAAGAAAAATCATCATCCCAGGGCTTATTGGTAGTTTTAGGGCCAAAGACCGCTTTTATTTTAGGGATCATCACCGGCATTTTAGTGCTGGGCACGGTCGGGTTTTTTGTTTTGCTGGCCGGCAATTTTAAAGGCAGCGCGGCTTCTAAGAATGTAGTTCAGCTTAATCAAAATGTTAACAGCCAGCCGGCCCAGCCGGGAGCCGCTAATTTGCAAAAAATCACCAAAGACGATCATCTGCGCGGTGAGTTAAAGGCGCCGGTCATGTTGATAGAATTTTCCGACTATCAATGCCCTTTTTGCCAGCAGATTCATCCTACGCTTAAAAAGATTTTTGAAGATTACAACGGCCAAGTCGCCTGGGCTTATAAGCATTTTCCTTTGGACCAGCTTCATCCTTTTGCCAGGCAAGCGGCAGAAGCGGCCGAATGCGCCGGCGATCAGGATAAATTTTGGGAATATTCGGACAGTCTGTATAACAACCAAAAGCTCTTCAGCGAGACTTATTTTGCCCAGCTGGCGAGCGAACTCGGTTTGAATGCCGGCAAGTTTAATGATTGCGTCGCTTCCGGAAAATACAAAGATTTGGTCAGCGCCGATCAAGCCGAAGGCATCTCCGCCGGAGTCAGCGGCACGCCCGGCACTTTTGTTAACGGCCAGCTGGTTAAAGGGGCGGTGCCATACGAAACTTTCAAACAAATTATTGATTCCATCTTGGCTAAATAGTTTATGAAAAAGTATTTTTGGCTAGTTATTATTTTAGTTATCGCGGCCGGCTATTTGATATTTAACCGTTCAAAAACGGCAGAGTATGCGGAGTTGAGCACCGACCGTCCGGTTAGGGGCAATCCGGAAGCCAGCGTGGTTTTGGTAGAGTTTTCCGATTTTCAGTGTCCGGCTTGCGGCGCCGCGCAAAGCGTGGTTAAGGAAGTCTTGGATAAATACAGCGACAAAATCAGATTTGAATATCATCATTTCCCCTTAACCTCAATCCACCGCTACGCTTACAGAGCGGCGGAAGCGGCCGAATGCGCCGGCGATCAAAAAAAATTCTGGGAGTATCATGATTTATTGTTTGAAAATCAAAACAGCCTGCAGCCATCGGATTTGGAGCAATACGCCGAAAAAGTCGGTTTGGATGCGGAACTGTGGCGGGATTGCCTGGACACCCATGCTAAAAAATACGCGGTGGAAAAAGATATCAGCCAAGCCAGGATTCAGGGTTTAAACAGCACCCCGACTTTTCTTTTGAACGGACAAAAAGTGAGTGACTGGCGCAATTTGCCCCAGCTGGTACAGGCTTTGGTAGAGCCTTTGGTGCCGTTTCAAAACAGCGCCCTGGCGCCGGAGAACGTTCAATAAATTATTCATCTGATATGATTGCCTGGTTACATTATTTTGAACCCCAAGCGGTTTTATTCGACTTGGGGTTATTTAAAATCTATTGGTACGGCTTGTTTATGGCCGCGGCCATGTTGCTTTGTTTTTTGACTCTGCAGCGCTTAAGCCGAGCTGAAGCGGCCAGGCGGGCCCATTGGTGGAATTTGTCAGTCTATCTTATTATTTTCGGTCTGCTCGGCGCCAGGCTTTACCATATCCTTTTTTATAACGCCAGCTATTTTATCAGCCAGCCCTGGGAAATGCTGAGGCTGTGGCACGGCGGCTTAGCCATCTATGGCGCCATTTTCGGCGGCTTAATCACGGTTTATTTTTACACCCATAAGCACCGGTTATCCTTTTGGTCTTACGCTGATATGTTAGCCATAGTTTTGCCGTTAGGCCAGGCGCTCGGACGCTGGGGCAATTATTTTAATCAGGAATTATACGGCCGCGCCTGTTATTTTGATTGGTGCATTCCCATAAGCGGCCGGGCGGGGTTTTTCCATCCGGTTTTTTTGTACGAGTCCATGTTAAATTTACTGCTTTTTGGCATTTTATACGGCTGTTATCGGGCGAAAAAGTTTGCCACCGGCGTTATCACTTTTTGCTACTTAATCGGCTATGCCGTTATCAGATTTTTTTTGGAATTTTTGCGTTTGGACGTTAGCCAGACGAGCGGCGGCTTAAAGTGGGTCCAGTGGCTGTGTTTGACGATTATTTTGTTTTCCGCCTTGGCCATATTCAAGATCTTGCCAAAAAGAAATCAATAGTTTATAATGGAGCAGGCATTTTTTAGTTCGTCAAGAATTATACAAATAATTTTCTGTTGGGACGGTAGTTCAGCTGGTTAGAACGCCGCCCTGTCACGGCGGAGGTCGCGGGTTCGAGTCCCGTCCGTCCCGCCAGAAAATTATTTGTATTTTTTGTTTAAATAACTTGCCCGCCCTGCTTGCCCGCCGTAGTTGGAGGCGTAGGCGGGCCTGCCCGCCGTAGTTGGAGGCGTAGGCGGGCCTGCCCGCCGTAGTTGGAGGCGTAGGCGGGCCTGCCCGC
>LCKE01000031.1:14813-17681 GCA_001001205.1 Parcubacteria group bacterium GW2011_GWF2_45_11
CCTGCCCGCCGTAGTTGGAGGCGTAGGCGGGCCTGCCCGCCGTAGTTGGAGGCGTAGGCGGGTCACGGCGGAGGTCTTTGCCTGCAAGGGGTTCGCCGGCGTAAAATCCACAGAGTCGCCTTGCGAAAATTTTACGTGGTTTATGACCCTTTATAAAAAGGCGCTGGATTTTATCTCGCATATCAAAAAACGTCGAGTCTGAGACTTCGGCGTTTTGTTATGAAAGTTATTTAATCTGGTCAACTATTTTGGCGAAGACTTCCGGATTTTTATTGGCGATTTCCGCCAGAATTTTTCTGTCCAGCGCAATATTTTTTGTCTTCAGGGCATGGATAAATTTGCTGTAAGACAGCCCATACGGCCTAACGGCGGCGTTTAATTGAATTTGCCAGAGCCCGCGTTTAAGCCTTTTATTCACCTTACGATCCCTGTAGGCGTAAGCGCCGGCTTTTTTTATGGCCGGTTTGGCCAGTTTGATTTTTTTCTTTCGGCCCCATTTATAACCTTTAGCTTGGCTTAAGAGGGCTTTTCTTTTATGAGCGCGGACCCGACCTCGTTTTACTCTAGGCATAGATATTTAGGAGTTAGTAATTAGGAATTAGCGATGAGAAGCTAGGCGTAGGGCATCAGGCGTTTGATGTTTTTAGCGTTGACGCCGGCTAAATCTTTATCCCGTCTTTTATTACGCCTGACCTTGCCTCTTTCTTTAGCGTTAAAATGATCCTGGCCGCCGGTGCGTATTTTAAGCTTTTGATTTTTAGTCTTTCTGATTCTTTTACTGATGGCTTTGTGAGTTTTGAGTTTCATATTAATTGAATGATATTTTTATAACCCGTCGGTGCCTATGCCGGTGCCGTTTAGTTTGAAGATTTCGGCCAAGAGCTGGCAGGGTGATTGGTTATTGGTTAATTTTTTAGTTGGTTGTCGTTGTTTCGTCGGTCTTGTCCGTTTCCGGGTCATCCGGCAGATCAGCTTGATTTTTGGCTTTAGCGTAAACAGGGTTTTTGCTTGGCGCGATGATGGCCGAAAGCTGGTTGCCCTGTTTTTTGGGGACCTGTTCTATGATGACATTATCCTGGAAGAAATTTATGAAAACATTGATTTTTTGGATCGCTTCTTTAGTGTATTGCCTTTCTCTGCCCCTAAGGATCATTTCTATTTTCACTTTATCGCCTTTGCTTAAAAATTTTTGCGCCTGATTTTGCCTAAATTCCAGATCATGCTTGCCGATTTTGTAAGAGATTCTAATACCCTTGGTTTCTACTTTTTTGGCGTGTGATTTTTGCTGCTGGGCTTTACGGGATTGTTGGTATTGAAACTGGCCGTAATTGAGGATTTTGCAGATGGGCGGTTCGCTTTTAGGATTGACTTCCACCAAGTCCAGTTCTTTTTCTTCCGCCAGCTGCAGCGCCTGATTCAGGGGCATGTTGCCTAAAGACTCGCCGTTTTCGTCAATGACCGAAACCTGCGACGCTCTGATTCTTTGGTTGACCGGGAAATATTTTTTATCCAGTTTTTTGGTAAATTTTTTTCTTTTAACTCTTAGCATGATTGTTAATTATTTTAATGTTTCTCGGAGAATTATTTGTAAAGTTTTTTTACCGGCAGTAGTTTAAAATATTTTTCTCTTCTTTGGGCGTCTGTTTTGTTCAGGTAAACTTCGTAAAAGATTAATTTAAGCGGCCGTCTATTTGCGGTTGATTTAACTAAGCCCTGATAAATAATTTTTTTTTAAGGTTGGCTGAATAGTCGGTATAAAATTTTAGATCTTTGAGGCCAAGAAGAATGTAAACAAAATAAGACAAATAATCGCTTTTCATTGTTGGTTATTTTTAAGTATGTACTATTTCAATTTATGGCAGGATCATGAAGTATTTGTCTCACTTCATTTGGCAAAACTTCATGGTGGAGATGGTGGGTCTTGCACCCACGTCTGGTTACACAAAATTAAAACTTCTACTGGAATATTCCTTTTAATGATTCGGTCAGAGAGATGAAAAAGGAAAAATCCCCAAAGACCTACGCCTATAAGGTGGTTTTGACAATTACATTAAGGCTCTGCAATTATCTATTCTGATAATATGACACCCGCCTTAGCCATCAGAAATCACTAAGTTGGATGGTTGCGGCTTATTTTAAGCTACAACGGAAGCAAAAGTCGGAACGCTGAAAGCGCTCTTAACTTTAGCTAAAATGTTCTTGGCATTTATCCAAGGTGCAAGTTTTGGTCGGGCCTGAGCCCAACAGAAGTTCCTGCGACTTCTTCCAGCTATTTTGATTTTAATGTAAACGAGCAAATTAAAACATCCCCATGTTGGCAATCAGTTACCTTTTGACCAGCTTTCTTTTTCTTCTTTCAAAATCACGCTTTTTGATCGTTTCGCGTTTATCAAATTTTTTCTTGCCTTTAGCCAAGACAATCGTGATTTTAATAAGCCTGTGGCTGGTAGTATACACAGAAAGCGGTAAGATTGTCAACCCTTTTTGCTTGGTTTTGCCGATAAGCGAGTCTATTTCCGCGCGATTCAAAAGGAGTTTACGGTTACGAAAAGGCTGGTAATCATTTTGGCTATAGCCTGATTTTGGGTATCTGGTAATGTTGGCCCCCACCAGCCAGGCTTCGGGTTTTAAAGACTTGGTGTTGTTTTTGATGGTGACGTAGGCGCCTTTCAAGCTGATCTGGCCTTTTTTAACGGATTTAACCTCGCCGCCGGTCAACTTTAAACCCGCTTCCCATTTTTCAAGGATTTCGTAGTCATAAAGCAAGCGTTTGTTACCGGCTAGTTCGGGCATTTGATAAATAAATCACGGATAGTTCACTCGCCTACGCATACGCTTCGGCGAAGCAAGCGGATAGTTCACTCGCCT
>LCKE01000031.1:17686-19960 GCA_001001205.1 Parcubacteria group bacterium GW2011_GWF2_45_11
AGCAAGCGGATAGTTTACTCGCCTACGCATACGCTTCGGCGAAGCAAGCGGATAGTTTACTCGCCTACGCATACGCTTCGGCGAAGCAAGCGGATAGTTCACTGATGAATCACTCGCCGACGCTTACGCTTTGGTGGTCAAGAACGTTTCGGCGTAGCGGGCTGATGGATTTATAAATAATTGAAAGTTGTCTGGAGCCGGGTATAAGTCGGCGACGTTTACAACCGCCGGCGTGACTTTAGCCTGACCGGCAGGGATAAGCTATTTAAAGTTCGTCAAAAATAGCACAGAAAAACACGTCAGGCAAGTCTTGCCGCATTTTGCCGTTTTCCCCCCCCATCATCATTATATAAGTTTTTTAGGATTTGTCTAAATCGCCTAAAATATGTTATTATCAACAACAACATGGATACCATAAAAGAACAACTGGTTCAAGCTGTGACTTTAAGCTTAAATCAAGCTCATTTTAAGTTTTCGGAGCCGGTTGTTATTAATTATCCAAAAGTTTCGTCTCATGGCGACTACACCACCAACGTCGCCATGATTGTGGCCAAAAAAACCGGCCAGACGCCTATGGCGGTGGCGGACCGGTTGACTTTACAGCTTAAAAAAACCGACTTCGTTAAATCCGGCAAGGCAACCGTTGAGGCGGTGGCGCCCGGATTCATCAATTTTAAATTATCGCCTGAATTTATCTCTGAACTTGCTTTGGCCATTTTGGCGCAAACGCGACCGTACGGCCAGAATCAGACCGGGCAGGGCAAAAAAATTCAAATTGAGTTTATCTCCGCTAATCCAACAGGACCGCTGACGATCGGCAACGCTCGAGGCGGTTTTTTTGGCGATGTCCTAGGCAATGCTTATAAGGCCTGCGGTTACAAGGTGGTCAAAGAATATTACGTTAATGATGCAGGCAAGCAAATTGAATCATTGGGTCATTCCGTTTTAAAGGACGAGCTGGCCGTTTATAAAGGAGACTACATTGATGATTTGCACAACAAGCTTAAGGGAGCAGGGGACGAGGCTAATTACGTCGGACGGCTGGCCGCTCAGGAGATTTTAAATGATCTTTTAAAAAAGACCATTGAGGAAAAAATGAAGATTAAATTTGACGTCTGGTTTTCCGAATATGACGAACTCAGGCAGACCAACAAGGCGGCGATGATGATTGATTATTTAAAGAATAAAAAATTGATCTACCAAAAAGACGGCGCCTGGTGGTTTAAATCATCCGACCATGGTGACGTCAGGGATCGGGTATTGGTTAAGACCAACGGCGAAACAACTTATCTGGCGCAGGACTTTGCTTATCTGCAAAATAAGTTCACCGAAAGAAAATTTGATAAGGTCATTTACGTTTGGGGCGCCGATCATCATGGGGACGTGGCCGGCTTGTTAAACGCCGCCAAAGTTTTAGGCCATGAGGGCAAGGCCGAAGTGATTCTTTTGCAGTTTGTTAGATTGCTTAAAGACGGCAAGGAAGTGAGGATGTCTAAGCGCAAGGGCAATTACATTAAGATGTCGGACCTGATTGATGTGGTGGGGCATGACGTGGCCAGGTTCATGTTTTTAATGTACGCTCCGAGTAGCCATATTGATTTTGATCTTAACGTGGCTCAGGAGAAATCGGAAAAAAATCCCGTTTATTATTTGCAGTACGCCTTTGCCAGAATTTCCAGCTTACTCAGCCAGCCGGAAGTTGGCAAAGTAAAATCCATTAAGCAGATCAAGCTTGATCATCGGAGCGCTCTGAGTCTGGCGGCGGCGCTTTTTAAGTGGCCGGAAATTTTGGAAGAAGCAGCCGCCAATAACCGGGTGCAGCTTTTGCCGACCTACGCTTTGGATTTGGCCAACAAGTTTCATCATTTCTACGACCAGTGCCGCGTGATCAATAACGGGGAAGCCAATCCTGGCTGGGTTGCCCTGATCCGTCTGACTCATAAAGTTTTGCTGGAAGTCATAAACGTCATTGGAGTGGAAGCACCGGCTAAAATGTAGTTAAGTATCATTTGTCTGCCTTTTGAAAAAAGGCCTTGGAAAAACAGGGTCTTTTTATTTATTTGAATTCAGGCTAAAAGTGTAATATCGGATAAGCAGTATCAGGATAATTTTTGACAGGCTTAGTCCATTTTAGCAATATCGGATAGTCAAAATAATATCGGGTAGTTATAAAAAAGGTTAAATAGAACTTTTGGTGGGGCTATTTTAATGATTTCTCCCCTTTAAAATTTCAATGATAATTCTCTTTCTTCTGTGAACGCTTAATCCGCGATG
>LCKE01000032.1 GCA_001001205.1 Parcubacteria group bacterium GW2011_GWF2_45_11
CGAAGAACCTGGCGATGGCGATCGCCGCCATTTTGGCCATAACGCTTGACCCGGCCATTCGGATGATGTTTACCCGCATGGATTACGCGCACTTCAAACCGGTCTGGCTTTCCGATGCGGTGAACGCAGTTACCGTCGGTAAATACTATCCCGAAGAGCAGCATCCTATTTCCCGCCGCCTGTTCAGGATATATGAGCCAATATGTCGTTGGACGCTGGAGCATCCTAAAAAAGTAATCGGCACCGCAGTGTTTCTCATACTCACGACTATTCCGGTTTATCTGAAAACCGGCTCTGAGTTTATGCCGCCGTTAAACGAAGGCACCATCCTTTACATGCCCACCACGCTGCCCGGCATCTCGGTCACCGAGGCGCAGAAGCTGTTGCAGGAGCAGGACCGGATACTTAAGTCCATCCCGGAGGTGGAGCGCGTATTCGGCAAGGCGGGCCGCGCCGAAACCTCCACCGACCCCGCGCCTTTTTCGATGATGGAAACCATAGCCGTCCTAAAGCCACAGGAGCAGTGGAGGAGGAAGGACCGCTGGTATTCATCATGGATGCCGGAAGCAGCGCAGAAACTGTTGCGTCACGTCTGGTATGACCGCCTGACATGGGACGAGCTCATTACAGATATCGACTCCAAGATGCAGTTCCCCGGCGTGTCCAACGCCTGGACCATGCCGATAAAAGCGCGCATAGATATGCTCACCACGGGCGTGCGCACCCCCGTCGGAATAAAAATATTCGGCGCGGATCTGAAAAAAATAGAGGAGACCGGCCTGGAAGTGGAGAAGCTGATCCGCCAAGTGAAGGGAACACGCAGCGTCTATGCCGAACGCACAGCGGGCGGCTACTTTCTGGACTTCACGCTCAAGCGTTCGGCCCTGGCCCGCTACGGCTTGACCGTGAAAGAGGCGCAGATGTCGCTGATGACGGCTATCGGCGGCCAGAACCTGACCACCACCGTGGAAGGCCGCGAGCGTTACTCAGTGAATGTGCGCTACTCGCGTGACTTCCGAGACAATGTTGATAAGCTGCGCCGTGTACTTGTCACCGCCGAGAGCGGCGTGAACGTGCCGTTGGCCGAGATAGCGGATATAGATTTCCGTCAGGGCCCCGCGATGATACGCGACGAGAACGGCATGCTTTCAGGTTATGTCTATGTTGATATCGAAGGCGTGGACGTGGGAACCTATGTCGGAGCGGCCAAGAAGCTGGTGGGCGAGAAACTGAAACTCCCGCCCGGCTACACCCTGCAGTGGAGCGGCCAGTACGAGAACATGCTGAGGGTGCGTGAACGCCTTAAGTTCGTTATGCCGCTAACCATATTCCTGATCTTCCTGCTTATCTATATAAACACCAAGTCGGCGGTGAAGACCTCTATAGTCTTGCTGGCCGTGCCTTTCTCGCTGATCGGCGCGGTGTGGCTGGTGTATCTGCTGGGCTACAATATGTCCATAGCAGTCTGGGTAGGCATGATAGCGCTGATGGGCCTGGACGCGGAGACAGGCGTGTTCATGCTGCTGTATCTGGATCTGGCATACGATGAGATGAAAAAGGCAGGCCGGATGAACTCGCCCAAGGATCTTGAAGAGGCTGTGGTACACGGCGCGGTTAAGCGTGTGCGCCCCAAGATGATGACCGTGATGGCGGCCTTTATGTGCCTGGTGCCTATAATGTGGGCGTTGGGCACAGGCTCCGATGTGATGAAGCGCATAGCCGCGCCGATGATAGGCGGCCTGTTCACAAGCTTCGCGCTGGAACTGCTGGTCTACCCGGTTATATTTTTTATATGGAAAAGCCGGGAGATAGGGGGAACACATGAGTAAATCGAGCATAATCCTTGCCGCCGCTCTGATAACGCTGTGTGCCGCCGGTACGGAGGCCCATGAGAAAAAGAAGACATTGGTGCCCGGCCAGGCCATAAGTGCCCCGCACGAAGGAGTAAAGCATACCGCTATGGCCGATAGAGAGGCCTTCGAAAACCCAGTCGCGCAGAATACGGGGAACTCCGGAGAGGAGGATGGAATGGCGCTGATTCTGCTGTTTGGAGCGCTGACGGCCGTGAGCCTTATGGTCACGGCGTTCTTCTCCATCTTCCGGGTTCCAGTCGGCTGGATGAAATGGCATAAGGTGTCAGCTTATATAACTTTGGGACTTATGCTCGTGCATGGTTCACTGGCAATTTACGGGCATTTTTTCGGATAAACTAAAGTAACTCAAGACGGGCCTCTCAAAAGGAGTCACAAATGAACAGGAAAGCTAAAATGCTGTGCGCGTTCGCGCTGATATTCTCGTGCTCCACGTCTTTTGCGGAAGAAAACGTTTCCACGGCAACCGCGAAAACCAGCCATCACGCTGCGATGGGGAATACAGCAGCAACAATCCCGGACAAGGTTAAAAAGAAGAGCCCCGGCAGGAAGACGCAGGAAACTAAAGCTGCCCTCCGAAAAGTTACTAAAGAGGAAGTTGGAAAGGAAGCGGTTTGTCCCGTAACCGGGGAGAAATTCAAGGTAACCGCTGAAACGGGGTCAGCCTCCTACAAGGGCAAGATTTATTATTTCTGCTGCTCCGCTTGTGATGCGCCTTTTATTGAAAACCCGGAAAAGTATCTAGCTAAAAAGCAGCCGGTCCACGCCAAAACATATATCTGCCCCATGGGCGACTACCAAGGCGACAAACCCGGCAAATGCCCCAAGTGCGGCATGACCCTGATTGAAAAGAAATAGTCCGGAATTAAAACGACGCGCCCCCGCCCTTAACAAGATAGGCACCAACCCATGTTGGGAACTTTTATAAGCTCTGAACTGTCACCGGAATTTATTTTGCCGGAGCACATAGCCGGGGATTTAATATCATGCGCCGGTAACGCAGCCATCTTTGGGCAGAATCAATGTAAAAACGCTTCCTTTGCCGGGGATGCTTGAAACCTTGACATGCCCTTTGTGCGACTCGGCCGCCTGCTTTACGATAGCCAGGCCAAGCCCCAGGCCGCCTCTTTTTCTGGTAAGGTAGTCGGCGACCTGGTAAAACGGGTCATAAATGGATTTCAGATATTCCTGCGGTATGCCTTCGCCTGTGTCCTCCACCCGGATACTGACGCCCGTCGGAGTCTCCCTGACTTCCACGCAAACACTGCCCTGCGGTCTGTTAAAGAAAACGGCGTTTCTTATGAGGCTTTTGACAGCCAAAAAGATTCTCCCTCTGTCGCCACTCACAACGGCTTTCGTGCTCGGATATTCCGCGCGGATAACAATCCCAAGTTCGCTGGCTTTGGGCAATATCTCTTCAACAGCCCGCTGAACTATTTCCATTATGGCCGCGGGGCCGCATTGCGAAGGCTCTTTTTCGCTTTTCATGCCTGCATAGGCAAGCAGGTCATCTATTATTTCCTCAAGTCTGGCCGCTCCGCGCCTCATCCCATTGATTATTTCCGGCGGGATCGCGCGGTCCGTGCCGGCTGCCAAAAGCTCCAATCCGCCGATTATCGGCGTAAGGGGAGTTTTCAGCTCATGGCCTATGGTGGATAAAAAAGAGTCTTTCATCCGGTCCAGTGACTTCAACTGAGAATAAGCGGAGGAAAGTTCTTCCTGATACGCTTTTATGGTCTGCATTTCCGAGGACAGCGACCGCTTTTCGATGCAACGCTTAAGTGTAAAGAACAGCGTTTCATTTGAAAAGGGCTTAATCAGAAAATCATACGCGCCGGCTCCCATCGCTTTTACGGCGTTCTCAAGCGTCGGATCTCCGGTCATCATTATCACATCGCACGAAGGAATAAGATTCTTTATTTTGGCCAGCAGTGCCAGCCCCTCCATCCCCGGAAGATTTATGTCTGTCAAAATGATTTCATAGGTTCCAGACATCGCCAGAGCTAACGCCTCTTCCGCAGTTGAACTGCCGACAGCCTCATATCCCTCTACCCGTAGCGAGCGCAGGAGAACCTTGGAGAGATCATCATCATCGTCCACTATCAAAACGCGGGGCGCCGGTTTTATGTCGTTCATGATTTTCTATTACAGTTTCAAGCGGCTCGTATCGCTTTTGTGACGGTCTCCACAAGAATATCCATGGTCACCGGTTTTTGCAGAAATGACGTTTTGCCGGTTATAAGCTCTGATTTAAGTATTTCCGGGTCTATGCGCCCGGACATAAAAACGCTCTTTATGCCAGGCCGTTTTTCGGATATCTTTTTGGAGAGCTTGAAGCCGCTTATGCCGGGCAGGCCCACATCAGCCAGGAGTAGGTCGATTTTGTCCTTGTAACTTTCAGATAACGCCAGCGCTTCTTCGGCGGTCGCAAAATCCAAAACCACAAAGCCTTTCTCTATCAACGCCCTGTGCGCCAGACTCCTCACGGAATTATCATCATCCACCAGCAGGATGGTCGCTTTTATTTTCGCGTCTTCGACTTCCGGCCGGACTGCTTCGGAGCGTTCCAACTGGAGTTCTGCGGCGGGAAAGTATATGTTAAATGTAGAGCCTTTACCGGGAGCGCTATCCACGGTAATATATCCACCGCCCTGTTTTACTATCCCGTAGACAGTTGAAAGCCCGAGCCCCGTACCCTTCCCCGGACCTTTGGTGGTAAAAAAGGGTTCAAAGATCTTTGAAATCAGCTCATTGCTCATGCCTGTCCCTGTGTCGCTTACCCGCAACAAGACGTATTCACCCGGCTTCGCTGCGGTTAATTCTATAGGGCTTTTTCCATCCAAAACCGTGTTTGAGACGGAAATGGAAAGTTTTCCGCCATGCGGCATGGCGTCCTTGGCGTTCACGGAGAGATTAAGCAGCACCTGCTCTATATGACTCGGATCGGCCTTGATGCACTTCGGCGAATCCCCCGTGTCTATCTGGAATTCTATATTTTCGCCTATCAACCGCTTGAGCATCTTCTGTATATTCTGGATGACTTCGGCTAAATCCAGCACCTTAGGGGTAACCGCCGTCTTCCTGCTGAATATCAGTAGTTGACGTGTTAAAGAGACCGCTCTGTCCGCCGCTTTTTTTATTTCCTCAAGGTCAGAGGCCTCCTGGCTGCCGGGCGCGAGCTTATTCGAGAGAAATTGAGAATAGCCGGTTATGGCCATCAGGATATTATTGAAATCGTGCGCGATTCCGCCGGCCAGCAACCCGATGGATTCCATTTTCTGGGACTGCCGCAATTGGTTCTCGAGCGCGACCTCTGTGGAAACATCGCGCTGCACGGCGGCGTAATTTGTCATCTGCACGTAAGCGTTCTTTATGGGGAAAATGATTGCATCCATCTCTATAATGGAGCCATCCTTTCTTTTATTGGACAGCCGGCCGCTCCAGATCCCACCCGCTTTTATCGTATCCCAGAGTCTTTTGTAGTAGTTCGCGTCCTGCAATCCGCTTTTGCAAACGCTGGGCTTTTTACCCAGCACTTCCTGGGCAGCAAAACCGGTATGTTTCTCAAAAGCGGGATTGACATAAAGTATGATCCCTTCCATATCAGTTATGATCACCGAATCGTATGACTGTTTCAGGACTTCGGCCAGCTTAGCCTGTTCATCCTCGGCCCGCTTGCGCTCGGTTATATCGTTGAATGCAATCAGCACGCCCGTTATCGCACCCGCCTCTATGACCGGCGTAGCTGAATACTCAACCGGGATAGAAGAACCGTCTTTTTTCCAGAACACCTCGTCTGATATCCGCCGAGGCTTGCCGTCTCGCGAAGTGGCGTATATGTTGCACTCATGTGCCGGATAAACGGAACCGTCGGGGCGTGTATGATGGAACAACTCATGGGAATGCTTGCCGATAAGTTCATTCTCCGGGTAACCGAGGATGGCTTCAGCCGCTTTGTTGGCAAACATAACATTGCCAGACATATCCATTCCATATAAGCCTTCCCCTATGGCGCCCAGCAATACGCTGTTTTTTTTGCCTGTATTTTCAAGCGCTTCGTCTTTCATACGGCAATATTCAAGTTCAGCACGGATTAAGAGATATATAAATGGAGCGGATATCGTCGCCAGCAGCATCGTGTCCAGGAAAGCAGATAAAATGGGGGTTATCCGGAAGAAGCTGAAAGCCGCCATTATAAGCAGTTCCGTCGCCGACACAATAAAAAGTATTTTTAGAAACAGGGCGAGATTTCGCTTCATTTAGTATCTCCCGGGCAGATTCAATTTCATACTATTTCAGAGATTAATTATACTGAAATTGGGCCGTCCATATGGATGTTATGTTTTGCATCCACCCAATCTCCGCCAGCCGCATGTAGTGAAGCCCCATAATTCACAAGAGATTCGAAGAGGAATCATAAACACGTCGGGGGGAAATTTTGTAGCATAGATGGGCGTCCTCAGGCCGCAGACGGAGGAAATAAACCGATGAAAGCAGGAATCATTCGATGCCAGCAAACGGAAGACATGTGCCCTGGAAACACCGACTTCAAAGTCGCTCAGGAGGGGAAATGCGCCTTCGAACAAACCGGCCCGGTTGAGATTGTCGGCTTTGTTTCCTGCGGAGGATGCCCGGGCAAGAAAGCGGTTACGCGGGCTAAAATGATGGTGGATCGCGGAGCGCAGATGATAGTATTTGCATCATGCATCAAAAACGGAAATCCTATAGGCTTTCCGTGCCCGCATTCTGCAAAAATGATAGAGGCAGTAACTAAAAAACTCGGGGCTGATGTAAAGGTGCTGGATTGGACTCATTGACGATTAGAGCCTGATATAAAAGGGCTGGGTTGGCGCAAAAATGAAAAGTTAACTGCGGACATGCCAGAGACGGAACCCCCCCGAGCTTTAGCCCGGGGATTTATTTTATCGCTTTTTGAACTTGCCTTAATTTTTCGGGGGTTGTGTTTTGTTGCGGATGATAAATTTTGCGGTTTTAATCAAGAAATCTTGCTCTTTCGGGGAAGCGTTTCTGTATAGAGATATGAGCTGGTTGACCGGAGCGGATTTCGTTATGCAATTTGCCATTTTACCTGAAAATATTTCCAAAACCGGCACCCGCAGCGCTTTTGCGATTTTCCCAAGCGTGACTATTGAGAAATTCTTTTTTCCGCGCTCCGCTTCACCCAGATAATTCGGGTGGATCCCCGCCAGGTGCGCCGTCGCCTCTATGGTTAAACCGTTTTCCTGCCGCAGTTGGCGTATACGCATTCCGATTTCAAGCCTGATGTCGTTCTTCATCATAATATTTTAAGTCAAAGACAACGACTCTTACAATAATTTATAGATGGTATTGACAGGCACATCTATAGATGGTATATTCCTATGAAGTCAGGGGGGGCGTGCTTCCAAGTCGCAGGTTATAACTCCGCATAAGAGGACACTGGCAGATGGAAGCCAATGATTCATCTTCCGCTGTCCGCAAAATCCCGCAGGAAGACTAGGCGGCCGGATATTCGTTGGGGGGACCATGACAGAACAATCAATACTTGTTATTGACGATGAAATAACATGGCACAAGCTGATTAAGCGGCTTCTGGCCGGCATTGGATACAAAGTGTATACCGCCGCAACCTGCGCGGAAGGCGTCAAGCTGGCGGAGATCCATAAACCGGACTGCATAATATTGGATTTTCATCTAACCGACGGCGATGCCGTTTCCGTGTGTTTAGCTATAAAGTCAAACGAAAATATTAAAAAAACTCCCATAATAATATTCAGTTCGGACCTGGACGCGGAAACTACCGCTTATGCGCAGTGCCAAGCCGATAATTTCATTCTGAAAGGGCCGGAAGCATTAGAAAAACTACCCGCAGCTATAGGGAGAATACTGCGCCCTGCTTTTTCAGTGCAATCGGATGGTTAATCTGTTACAATAAGAGAGGGTAGGGGGGCGTTGCGCATTCACAGTCTGTTTTTTACCAATAAATTCCATCCCCGATCTCCCCGCTAAAAAAGCCGGGGGGAAATACTTGCGCAGGTTGCGTCAAACAATCACGAACCGCAACCATTCAGCCGCCGCTTCTGAAGGGCAATAATGACCTCATCCGGCCATATAAATAAAGAGAACACCGACCCGGTTCCAGACCATAAGTCTCTGCCTGAGGGCTATGGTAGTACCGAGGCCGTCCTTCTTCCCAGGGACCCCAACTGGATGTTTATTTACTGGGAAATCACCGACATTTCCAAAGCTGAGATTTGCGGGAAGCACGGACCGGATATTTTTCAGAAATCCAAACAGGTTATCCGGGTTTACGATATCACCGGAGCCGAGCCCATAGATACTGGCGGGCAAAAGTATTTTGACATCCCGGTGATGTTGGACGCTAAGAATTGGTATATAAATGTCCACGAAAGCGGCAGGACTTACTGTTGCGAGGTGGGATTGGTAACACCCGAAGGCACCTTTATAGGCTTGGTGCGCACTAACGCAGTTAAACTGCCCGACGGCAGGGTGTCAGATGCCACCGATGAAAAATGGATGTCGGTTACTCCCGATTTTAACAAACTGCTGCAACTCTCCGGAGTGGAATACATCGGCAAGGGTTCGGGCGAAGTGGCCAAGTCGCTCGCACAACGCTGGGAAATGCTGCGCGCCGTGTTCTCCCGCGCCTCCTCCTGGGGTGTCAGTTCCATGTCATCGCAGGCGTTGCACAAGTCGGAACAGCAGAAGAAGTTCTGGCTGGTGGCCGACTGCGAACTGGTACTTTATGGTGCCACCGAACCGGATGCACATGTAACAGTCTCAGGCCGGAAAGTGAAATTAAACGCGGACGGCACCTTCTCTATGCGGTTTGCCTTGCCAGATGGCGGTATGGATTTGCCTATAAAGGCCTGCTCCACGGACGAAACCGATTCAAGAGAGATAGACATAAAAGTCACCAGGGCAACAACTACTGATGGCAAATAACGAAAAAGACCTTCCCGACTGCGGGAATCCTGAGGAAAAACGGATACTCATTGTTGATGACGATGAAGCTGTATGGGACCTGCTTTATTATATAGTGCGTAATGAGGGCTTTATGGTCGAAAAAGCGTCCGATGGTGAAGAGGCCCTTAGCAAGGCTAGGCTCCTGCACCCCGCACTGATACTTCTTGATTTGATGCTGCCGAAGCTCGGCGGCTTTGAAATTCTACGTGAACTTCAGGAAGACGACACCGCTAATATTCCCATAGTGATAGTAACCAGCCGCTGCATGGATCGCTCCACTGAGGAAATGCTGAAGCGGGAACCGAATGTAAAAGATTTTCTGGAAAAGCCGGTAAAGCCCCAGGTTCTTGCCGCACTTCTGCATGCGCTGCTTAAAACACACCCCCGGGTTAAAAAATCGGGCGATAAATCTGTTGGGCCATAATTTCAGTGATAGAAACTTTATGATTACTGCCGCGCTGAACTATTATTTTTGGAAACACGGGATAATGATGTGACCGGCGTTAAACGAAACAAGATTAGAGTATTTCTGATAGATGACCATCCGACCGTGCGAGCGGGGGTGCGTTTATATCTAACCACACACGCTCTCGCAGTAGTGGGTGAAGCTTCCGATGCCCCAGAAGCCCTTCGCAAGGTCAAGAAGCTGGCACCCGATGTCATTGTCTTGGATATCAATCTGCCTTCCATGAACGGCTGGGAACTGGTCCACAGCCTGCGCCAGGTTGTCCCAAAAGTTAAAATCCTCGCCTTCAGTATCCATTCCAGTGAGGAATATGTGGTGAGGATGGCCAGATGCGGCGCACAGGGCTATGTGGTAAAAGACCAACCGACGGCCGTACTGCTCGCTGCCATTAAGCAGGTGGCCCAGGGCGGTCTGCATTTTCCCGCCGGTATGACCGGCGCTCTTTTACACCCTGCCGAAGTCTTCCCCAGGAAAATGAGGGGTTCCGAATATGAAAAACACAGTTGATGGCAACATGCCGGTAAATTCAGGCTCTAACATCAAATCAGGACTGTCTCATTATAAAATATCCATCAAATTTATCGGCAAGTCCAATATAGGCACACAGTTAAGCGTTTTTGATGCCATTAAGAAGTTGGGAACTTTCAGTATTCAAGATCAGCAAAATCACGTCTATATTCTTGATTTCAAATCAGAATTTACAAAGGACGGCATGGAAGGGCGATTAAAGGAAATAGCTAGTCCGGACAAACTGTTTGATTACACAGTGGAAAAGATCGTGCGGGGTTGACTTAATGCGAAATGGCGCAGAACGAGAAGATTAAGGTTGTCAGGACACCAGGATGTTATCTTTTTCTCTGCTACTTCTCGCAAGCGATTAATGTAATGATTCCAAGGAGGGCATAAGAACATGGGAATAGCTAAACTGATAAAATCACTAAGCAAAAGGAAAACCGTGGCGCATGGGAGCGGTGACGCGGTAAAGACCGGTGAGGTCTGCGCCATTTTAGATCATCCGCAACAGGGTGAAAGAATTACTGCGCCGCACTACACATTCCGTGTAGGAACATTCGGCGATATTGCACGGGTGGAAATATCGATTAATAAGGGTCCCTGGCAACCCTGCCGGAATTCGGTAGGCTACTGGTGGTATGACTGGTCAGGCTATACGGGAGGGCGATACCAAGCCGTGGTCAAGGCACAGACGAGAGCTGACCAGGTATTTACTTCCGAACCGTGTAAATTTCAGGTAGCTTTGGGGATAGGCAGGGAACAGCCCAAAAAAACAAAATCATAATCAGGCAAAAACATACCGGCCTGATTTTGGGTTATAAGAGGACACTCGAATCAGTAGCGGGCTCCGCCCCATCCATAGGAAGTTGGCGGCTGGTTCGAGGGCGGCACGGGGTAATAATCCGGGTATGATAGCTGGCGGAGGATCTCGTAGCCGAAAGGCCAGCGGTTTTTGCCTTTTATCTCGAATACGAGGGGAATTTCCGGGTAAAGACAACCAGTTTTTTGCACGCCCCCGCAACCAATTTAAGCCCTCGAAGATATTCGAGGGCTTTTTAATTGCGGGGGAGGGAGACAATAGTTTGTCTCGCGTCAGGATTTGAAAGCCGGACCTGCGAGGCCAGCAGGCCGCAGCAGGGAGGCGGGGTCGCGAGCGCCGAAGCGCGACGG
>LCKE01000033.1 GCA_001001205.1 Parcubacteria group bacterium GW2011_GWF2_45_11
ATAACTAACATTGGTTAAAGGCGGAATCACTTCTATCCAGGTATTACCGGGAATAAATTGGACAATCTGTCCGGCGTCGTCCAAAAATTCGGTTCTGGACCCGGCGGCGTCTTTCTGCCAGCTACCGGAAACAACCTGGCCATTTTGGAAAATAATGGCCTTGCCCTGGCCGACAGTCTGCAAACCCAGGCGCTCGGCATCAATCAGCCAGCTTTTCACGAACTGCACCACGACTTTAGCGGCGCTTAACTGATCGCCGTTTTCATCCAGATGCCCGACGCCGCCGTTAAATCTTTGATACCGTCCGGACTGACAATCGTACAGCCACTTCACCTGATAATTAAAATAGGAAAAATCAATCACGATTGCCTGATCCTCCTCCGGGCAATAAACTGAAAGCGCACCAGTAAATTCCCAGGGCTTAAAATCCAAATGGCGGTTTTTAAACGCGGGGATGTTCTGCCACAGCCCTGAATTGGTGTAAACGTTATGCGGCCAATCGGCACGGTCGCCACGCACAAAATAAACCTCTGCGGCGCCCATTTCATTTAGGTCAATTATACTATAATCATCAATCGTCTCCAAGGCCTGAGGACTGCCGCCGACATGAAAAAAAGCCGGCTGATACTCCGCCGCCCAATCCAAAAAGTAAGGCCTGACCGACCGGACCGGACCGACTTTATCCACTTGATCGGCAGCGTTGTAAACAGCCATTAAACGAGTAATGCCGCCCTCCACCAAAGCCTCATAAACTAAGGACGCTGCTGCCAAACCGGACTGCGGCCTAATTTCCGTGGCATTGTCTATCATGACCGCCACGGGCTTAAAATCAACCGGACGGACGGTTCTTTGTCCGGTTAAACGGTTTAAATATAAAACTTCCCCGTTACTCAGGGGAAGTTCGTGATTGTTTTTGATAATTAAAAGTAAACCGCTGACGCTTAAACCGCTTAAGCCTGCCACCAATAACATCAATAAAATCAAATTAAGATTCAGCTTGTGCCAGGCTGGCTTCATACAACAAATGACATTTTTTATTTTTAAACGATAAAGCTAATTTGATTTAGCTGTTTCGCCTTTATTTTCCTCGGGCACGGGCGCCGCTGACGCCTCGCCTTCCTTGGCAACCTCCGCCGTTTTAGCTTCTTCACCGCTGGCCGCCATAGCTTCCAGAACTTCTTTTTTGATTTTCGCTTTAACGCCGGCCACCACTCTGTTTGCTTCAGTCACCATGGTAATATTTTCCGGAATCTTAAGATCGGCCACGTGAATCACGTCATCAAATGAAATCAAAACGCTCAAATCCACCTCAATCGTGCCGATCAAATTATCGGGCAGACAGCTGATTTCCACCTCGTCCAGAGATTTAATCATGGTGCCGCCCATTTCTTTAACCACTTTGGAAACGCCGGCAAAAACCAAAGGCACTCTGGCAGACATCTCTTCATCCATTTTAATCTCCTTAAAATCCAGGTGAATGACTTTGCCGGAAATCGGCTCGTGCTGTATTTCGCCGATTAAAACCTTAAGCGGCTCTTGTCCGTCAACGATTAAATTAACCAGAGTCACGCCGGTCGCCTGTTTGCAAAAATTTTCATAATCCTTGGCGGCAATAAAAATATGCTGATTTTTGCCATGTCCGTAAACTTCCGCCGGAATTAAACCCTGCGCGCGCGTTTCATTCAAGGCGGCCGTCGGCAAGGTCCTCATTTTTGCCTTAAGTTCTATAGTCATAAAAAAAATACGTTAAATTTGTATTGGCTTGTATTTTAGCGGAAAAACCCGAGTAAGTCAAGCTTTTTTAGATAAACCGACTTACTTAAAGGAAAAACGCCAAAAATCAACCGAAATATTGTTCTTTATTCTGAATCTGAATGTTATGCATAATGCCCAAAGCGATCATGGTGGCGATTAAGGAACTGCCGCCGTAACTGACCAAAGGCAGGGGCAACCCGACCACCGGCGCCAAGCCGACGTTCATGCCGACGTTGATAAATAATTGGGCGACTAAAAAACTCATCAGACCCACCATCACAAAACTGCCGAAACTGTCCTGAGTACTTTTGACGATTTTAAACAGGCGGACAAACAGGCTGAAAAACAACAGTAGCAAGATGCCGGCGCCGACAAAGCCCAATTCTTCGGCGATAACGGCGAAAATAAAATCCGTTTCCTGGGTCGGTAAAAAATTCAGCTGGCTCTGCGAGCCCAAAGCCAGGCCGCGGCCGATCAGGTTGCCCGAACCGACGGCAATCACCGATTGCGTCACGTTATAGCCCGCGCCCAAAGGATCGCGCTGGGGAGAAATAAAAGTCAGAATTCTTTCCTGCTGATAATCCTGTAAAATAAAAAACCAGCTGACCACCGCCAGTACCAGCAAAATAATCAAAACGTTAATGAAATATTTTTTTTGAATAGGCAATAAAAAAATGGTTGACAGCCAAATCACCAACAAAATCATGGCCGAACCTAAGTCCGGCTGCAAGATCACCAGGGCGATTAAAAATAGGCTGGTTAAACCGGTAATAAATATATGGCGGGTCACGCGGCTGTCTTTGGCGTGCTGGCTGTAATATCTGGCCAAAAAAATGACCAAAGCGATCTTGACGAACTCCACCGGCTGGAGATTCTGCCCAAAAAATTCAAACCAACCCTGGGTGCCGCCCAAAGTCTGCCCGACCAGTAAAACTCCAGCCAAAAGGCAGGCGCTCAAGACCATAAAAATTTTATAGTAATCTGACCAAAACTGATAATTAATATTGCTGAAGAGGAAAAAAATGCCTAGGCCGAAAATCACAAAAGTTATCTGACGCTTTAACAAAGTAAAGTCAGGGTCCTCAATATTAAGCTGCAGGCTGTACAGGGCGGCCAAGCCAAAAAACACCAACAAAATTATGTTGATGATCAAATACCAGTCAAAATATCTTATGCCTCTGAGTAATCTTTTAACCATAACCTCAATGCGCTAATCGCTCACTAATTCTGTTAATACAGCTCGCCGGCCTGCCCCGAAATTTTATAAGTTATGTCAGGATTTAAAACATCAACCAGCGGGTAAACTTCCACCGTGGAAATCCTGGGCAGACGATCAAACCAGCTCATTGTCACTGGCCTCTGCTGGCCGGCCGCGAATTCCGCCGTGGTAATTTGGTTAATGCCCACCACTTGCCGGCCGCTATACAATAGTGCCTGCCAATCAACCTCCCAAAAATTATTAAAACCGTTATTGGTGGCGGTAAAGCTTATCCAGCTCCTGGCTTCATTTTCGCTTGAAGCAAAATTGACTTTGGACAGGCTAAAATCAGGCGCCGGATATTCCAGATCCTCTTTAAGCCGCCGCCACTTTAATTCAATAACTTTTAAACTGACTTCCGTTAGGCGGCGCGGGCTCTGGTTAGCCAGGCTGAATAAATAACGATCTTCCCCAGGCAACAAATAAATGGTGGTGGTGGGACTGGAAAAATCGCCGCTCTCAAATGTATAAGTCAGCTCCGAAACCAGCCATTTATCGTTAGGGTTGACGACTTTGGTGTAAATATCATAACTGTTGTGGCCGTTATAAATGACTGTTGGCGGCAAAAAAGAAATATTGGCCGCCTTGTTTCTGGCCTGCCAAGCGGCGAAGTCCGGCTGGTTTAGGGCTATGCCGGCCACCGCCTGATCCAGCTCTCCCAAAACGGCATAATGGCGGATAAAGCCAAAAATGCCGTACCCTAAAGTTACGGCGCTAAAAGCGGCCAGAGCGATCACCACGATTTTTCTGATCAGCGCTTTGTGTTCCAAATACCAGTAGCCCACTTTAAGCTGTTGATCGGAAACATCATCAATATTATATTCGGTCATGGCTGTATTTTAACATACTTACCGCTTTTTTGGAATTGTGTTATAATATGAAAAGATTTGCTGATTGGGTAGATTCAAGTGAATAGGTGACTTGTTGATTAATTAACCTACTTCACCTAAGATTACTCAAGAACCTAAAATCACAAAACTATGTTAGAAACCTCAAAAGACCTGCTTAACTTAATCATCGCTTTTTGCCTGTTATGGTTTACCATTTTTTTATGCTGGATGATTTACTACGTCGCCCTGATTTTCAAACGCATCCACGAAGTCATGGAAAAATTGACCGCCACCCTGGACGCGGTTTCGGGATTTTTTACCAGCGCCAAAGATAAACTGACCAGCGTCGGTTCAACCATTGCCACGGCCATGGAAGTCGGAAAACGCGTGGCTGATTTTGTGGAAGAAAAACGAGCTAACCACGAAGCGAAACAGGAAAAAAAATCCGCCCGGCAAAAGAAGTAGATTGGAAAATTCAAAACAAACGCCCTGCCGGTATAGAAAGCGGCGGTAAATTATAGTTGACGCTGATTGACTGAGACAATCAAAAGATTCGCCTGCTGGCGAATTTTTTTTATCTGCAAAGTTTAAATCAATAAGATAATCTTAACAAATTTAAACAGGATTTAAAATTTTAGCCAAATAATCATTGGGTGAAAAGAATATTTCAGGTGAGGAAAATCTGAGGAAAAATTCACTCACGTATTCTGGCAGATATTTAGAAGTAGTATGATAATACATTCTTCTGATATAAAAAAATCTACAGCCCTAAGCTTACTTTTAATTTTTTAAAACTCACGGTTTATTCTTTTTTAATATTCTATTTGTTTTAAATAGTAATCATGATCTTTGCAATGGTCTTTTATCATTATTGTTTTTAAAAAAAATATTATGAGCTTTATTAATATATTGCTCCCCATAATTACTGCCCTTTTCTTTTAGATAAATTCCATAAGCATAATATGGTGCACCCTTTGATGGCTTTTGCCCCACCGGCCGAACCATGGGACGAAATTTGGAACCTTATTGAGTCTTAGTCTTTAAATACTCCTCCAAATCCTCGTCAAATTTATCCATACTTTTTTCGATTAATTCGTCAAAATCGGGTGCAACATTAGTATGCTCATCTCCAAAGATCTCCGCCAACTCCCTGCGTTGAAATTCGTTACCGAGCAGAATAGCAGAATACATGTGTTCGCCAAACCCATGTTCTGATCCGTTCATCTGCAAAAATTTGGTTATGTTTGCCGCATTGCCATTAGTGTCTTCTCCGTCGCCAACAAAATAAAACGCAGAGGCATAATCGGGGTATTCTTCAACTTGTTTGTTTAATTCACTGGCCGCTTTTTTGATGCCATCAAGCATATTAGTACCGCCTTGAGTAGTAAGCCTCTGCATTAACCGGACTTTTACAGTTGATTGCGTGCCATCTTCAAAATCATATCTCTGGGGCGAATCGTAATCTTGTTTGAACCCTTTTATTTCAGTTACAGAATCAGAGAAAGTATCTATCGAAAAGCGAATATAACCAAATGCTTGAGAGATACGGCTAAATAATTCGGAGTATAATATTAAAAGCTTTCGCGCGCTTTGTAACACCAAGATAGAAGCCATAAATCGAGGCTTGATCGAAGGGTGAATTTCCCGAGGATTTTTTACTGTTCCAAAAAGCAAATTTCTGGTTTTCATTACAGCTCGGCGGTCAAATGCTCCTTGTCGAGTTAGTGAATCTTCGTCAAATCCAACCTCTTCCTGTCTGGGCAAGCGTTCAGCAAAATACCGAAACCACTTATCAACGAGTGGAGCGATTTCCTCACGAATATCCTCATACTCGTTATAAAGCCTATTTTCCTGCTCAACTTCTTTTTGAACTCGATCAAGTTCTTCCAGCTTTTTTTGTTCGAGCTCCTGTAAAATTTCGTCTCGTTTTTTTTCATCCATAAAACCATCCTCAACCATTTTATCAAGCTCATCTTTTATTTTGTCTTTCATCTGACCTTCCTTTGCGTCCAGCTTATCCTGAAGTTCCTTTTTTAAGTCGTCGAAAAGCTCACTCTCTTCCACTTCTTTTTGAAGCTCGGAAAGCTCTTTAAATTTCTCCGCATTTTGCACTTTGTCGTCAAGCTGTTGTTTCTGCTCGGCCATCTTTTTCATTTGCTCTTTTGCTTCTTGGAGTTGTGATTCAGACTTTTGCATCTCGCCATCAGAAGCATCAGACATTTGTTCTAAAGGATTCCCAGATTCAGACGATTGCTGCTCATCCTGTTTCTGACCTTGCTTTTGTTGATCTTCTTTCTCACCGACTTTTTCTCCCTTCTCCTGCGGTTTATCAATGCCACTGTCCTGCGCTTCTTCCGCGGATTCTTTTTCTGAATCTTTATCGTTTTCGCCAGATTCTTTCTGATCCTCGGGCTTTGGATTTGGAGTAGCATCAAAACGCCTCCATGCTTTTCCGTCCCAAATTTCCGACCACGCGTGGCCGGTGCTTTGAGTGATGACTGACTTACCGTCCTTTGCTCCCTCAACTTTATGTCCTGATACAAGACGTGCAGGGGTGCCTGCTTTACGCGTCATGGCAATAAATAGAGTGTTGGCTGAGTAACATTCAAGATACTCGGAAGCGTCAATATTTTGAAGATAATTATCGCCGGTGGACTCGCTTCGTAGCTTATACTGCAATGCTTGGGCTTTTTGCAAATCTCCGCCTCCGAGATAAAAATGATTGGCTAAAATATACTGCCGCACCTGTTCAGCCTTTTGTATAGGCGATCCTATAAGTTTTGAGAGGGTTGCTTCTGTCTTTGATGAAAATGATCCGCGATGAAGTGGTGTTATGTCTTCTGGAATCGTTATCCCAGGAACAGGATTTTGTTCTGACAGAAAATCTATGGAAAATGATCCTGTCCCACTAACCTCAAGATAAAAACATCCATTTTGATCACGCCTGATTTCCACGTTAGCCCCCTTAGCTTTAAGAGAGGAGACGTCTAATGCATAGCCGGTGGGAAGTGGGAGAGATTTGACACCATTATCTAATGTTCCTGAAATTGTGGATCGATCTTTACCTGTAACAGAAATGTTATATGCAGAAAGTTGTTTTTTCTTACTCCATGTTTTTGATTCAATATCATAATAACTCTTTCTACCGCTGGCGTAGTACCCGCCAAGCGCAGGATTAATCTCAAAGATCGGCCTTTCCTGCATCTTTTCTTTTGATTCACCGGGTGCTGGAGGTGGAGTGTGATACTCATCTTGATCTTCGGGAGGGATGGCAGGGTCTTCCGGGGAACCCGGAGGAACAGCCTGTTCTTTATACTGCTCGAGCTCCTTTTCAAGCTCTTGCATACTTTCACTCGGTTCACCACTTTGGGCTTCTTTCTGGATTTTCGGCAAACCTTCACGCACCGTATCGGTTATTTTTTTATACCCACTCTCGTCTCCTTTTTGTATGTAGTCTCGATATGGAGACTGGAGGTCTTTAAAAAGTTTGCGTTCGTCTCCTGAAAGTTCAGAAATAACACGATCCCGTTCTGCCATGCCAACAAGACCCAAATCTTCACTTAGCCAGTTAACTTTGAGTGCTTTGAGCACTTTTTGGGATCTAGGAAGATTGCCGATACTTTCAATTATAGTGTCTGCTTCAGTCCGCAGAGCTTCTTCTATTTGTTTTCGGCCTGTATGCCCATAAGAATCCATTACTTTCTTCTGGACTCTTGCTTGGGTAACATCGCTATAGAGATTATCAAGATCGTCTAAAGGAATATCATGACCACGCATGCCCTCTACGAACTCCGCGAATCTAGGATAGTCATAATGCGTAATGAATGCGGAAAGGTCTCGAATACGCCCACTGACTTTTTCTAAACCTTCTTTTTCTATATCCTCGGCATTGTAAAATAGGGCATCGGGTTTGATGTCATGCGCTACTTCTTCGGCAGTATATTTACCATCCAGCAAACCCTGCAATTTCTCCGCTCTAGTTGCCTGATCAGCTGGATAATGCAAAGACCATTCCTTGCCGGGGAGAACTTTTAATCTGCCTTCTGCGGCTTGTTCAGCCAGAAAAAGCATCTCACGAGTGAGTTTTGAGGGTTTCGCCTTTTCTTGCGGAGGCGACTCACGAAATTGACCGGGACGTTCCATATATTTATGCCCTTACACGCTTTTTAGAAGTCCAGGTATTCATTGCAGTGCGAATCTTGTCCTGATCTTCCTTTTTATCGATGTGAGTTAAGAAGTATTTAATAAGAAGGTCTCGAGCCACGCCTTCTGGATTTGCCGTTGCCTTTTCTTCCGGAGTCATTTTACTAAGAGCATAAGCCGCGCGGCGCAATTCTCGACCAGTAATCGGTTGAGTAACCGGCAATGCATTTCGAGCTTCACGACTCTTCTCAAAAATTTTAATAAAGTTTTCTCGGAGGATATTGGCAAACTGGACGAGAGCGAGAGAGGCGTCTATGTCAAATTTTTGCGTTCCAGTTGGCTCCGGTGCGCCATTGTCTATGCCGTTTATGTATTTATCCCACATTTTTACATACTCATTGCGTTCAAGACTTGCCTCATATGTCAGATCGGCCAGAGAATCAACGCCTCGAGCTATACGCAATGCTTCAGAAGCATCGTAGGGCGGGTTGGGATTTCGATCTCCGGCATCAGCTTGGCGTGTAAGAGGTGGGTAGCCGATTTCCAAAGAGACCATGCGGCTTCGAGTAGCAAATTGCGGATCAAATGTTCCGGGATAGTTCGGGTTCATAGAACCGGCAAGCAGAACACTTGACAATGCGCGAATAGTTTTACCGGAACTCGTTTTAAGTGTTAATGATCGCTTTTCATCCATAAGAGCATGGAGGAAAATATGCGCCTGTTCAGGCATGGCGTTGAACTCATTAAAGTACACAATTGCTCCGGGAGTGGTAATGCCATTCAACACTGCCGAAGGCACTTTTACCGTCTGGGAGGCGCCGTCTTTAGATTCCAACATCACATCCTCTGACAATTCAAATTCAGTAGTCCACTTTGTTCCATCGATTCCGAAATAAGGTCGATTGGTGAGAGCGCTGAACATTTTTATACGCACGTCCTTACCAGTGCCGGCGTGTCCTTTTAAGTTGACTAAACCTTCTTGTAAATCCAATTGCATCTTAAATGCTTTTGCCATTTCTGACAAATCGGTTTCAGTTTGAGGATCCATAACCCAGTGACTTTGCCATTCAGGAATAAAACCCTTACCGTTTGTGTATTCCACATCCGGTTCTGCTTTTATATGGTCAATGCGTCGTAATAGTGGAATATGATGCTCGGCGGCAAATGTACCGTACTCTTGTAATTTTTGTTTGTATTCTTCTTGCCATGGGGCATCTACTTCGGGAGTTCTTTCATTAATTTTTTGTCGTCTAGAATAAATTTCCTTAAGGGCATCTCTTTTTTCTTGCAATTCCTTTCTAAGATCAGATTTTTCTCCCTGCGACCAATCTCCGTATTCTTTTTTGAAACCCTTAAATTCTTTAGCGGTTACATATGAAGGAGTAATGGCTTCTCCACGATAATTTAAGAGGCCAAGGCGCCATTCATTTTCGTCTTGCCATCCTTCATAAAGCCTGACCTTCTCCGCCTTACCAGTAGATGTATAAATTGAGACAGAAATATCTCCAAGAATATCCCCTGCTTTCACGCCAGGTCCATGTGTCTTTGCATCTTCTTTAAATGTGACGTCAACCTTGCGTTCCACCTTTTCTTTAACTTTCGCTTCCCACTTAGGAAAAGCCGTCTCGCCAAACATAACCATTTGTTGGCCGGTTTCAGCAACTTGAGTAAGCGCTCCACGCTCTATTTCCGTTAAAGCGTTGGAGATTCTTACTTTTAAACCTCGCTCCAGTTCTTTTGCCAAATCGGGATTGTCTCCGGCCAGTCCGGCAATTTCAGTTTCCAGCGTCTTTTTAGCCTCGCTTGAGGACAGATACTGTTCTGCCGCAGTTCGACTAGTAAAACCTTTGGTTCGCAGACGCTCAATCAGGCCGTCAACATCTTGCGACAAGATATCTACCATTGCCCCTATGCGCTTCGAAGCATACTCTCTTACTTTGGCATACTCTCTTTTGAATTTATCCTCAAATGCGGAGGCAATGGTCTGCAGTTCTGTACGTGCCGCAACGATGGCTTTATAAGCCTCATCTGCTTCAAGAGGAACATCCTTAGCCAAAGAACCTAACCTTGATTTTAATTGCGGATATCGGAACTCAAGCCAGTCATCCATTTGTACTTTACTGGTAAAGCCTTCAAGGTCTGTTTTGGTTCTTTCAATTAGCCCATGAATATCTTTAGTAATTTCTCCACCACGTTGTCGGAAAAGCTCCACGGATCTTTGCTCAAGCTCCAACGCCACTTCGTGTACTTCTTGGCGCAAGTCTCCCTCTAGCAACGCTTCTGTAGCTCTAATTTTATCCATTTCAGCACGTGCTTCTGATACGGAATTGATAGAAAGTCCACTGGCAAGTGTTGCTCGAACAGAAATAAGGGTTTCTTGAGTAGCTTTAACAGCAAAATCTTTTTCTTTTAGTATTATTGGTTCCTCAAGCCCTTCAATAATAAAGGTGATTTCATTTTGCTTTAACCCTTGTTGTCGCAATGCGTCTCGAAGTTTATTAAATCCCTGTCGGATTTGATTAACCCCCTCCTGGGTGGTTATTTTTAAGAGCACGTCGGTAAATTGCTCTTGATATTTCGTCCGTAATGGTTCTAAGTATTCCAAACTCTCACCGCCTTTCTGTGCCTTTTTGGAAGCTTCTAAATCAAAAATGTCTTGGAACTGAACTCCATCAGCCAGCTTCGCAACTCGTCGTTTATCAAGTTCTTCTGCAACTTCAGTAAAATTCGGTTCATATATAACAAGATGACCATCTTTATCCACGGCCCGTATTCTTCCGGTAGAATCAAAGTTTACTTGAGTTAGATTAGGCACTCTTTTTACTTCATCTAACGTATCTTTAGTTACCACGACCAAATCTTCTTTTGAGTAGAAAAGGAAGAAGTTTCCAGTCGGGTCTAATTGAAGATTACCAACGCTCTCATATTTCTTTGGAAATTCTGCCGCAACAGATTTCCATGTGTTTGGCTCTCCGTTTAAATCCAATCGCACTACGCTTCTGGGGTTACTGCTTTGACAGTAATAAATGACATTCGGATTGGAAGGATCAATGGCCATATTGCGCTCTACAGATGGAATACCTTCAGAAAACACCGGCGATCCTTGGGTATCTCCAGCCTTAAAAATATTAACGCCCACATCGGTTATAAGAGCGTAGTGAGCTTCGTTAATTTGCTTGTAACCCTCATTTTCTCCAAGTAGTTTTTCTACCTCATTTTTTAATTCTTCTGGCAGCGGGTCCGATGGATCTAACCTTTTCCAATCTCTTGGAGCAAGCGTAACCCCTTTCTCATTTTTTGTGACAAAGGTAAAAAATCCACCTTCTTTTGTAGTTAAGACTATATATTTATCTGATAAAACGGTAACCTCAGAGGCAATTAATTTTGTGGATTGCTCTTGAGTTTCTAATTTGAAATACTGATTAATGCCGAGATCCTTTTTTGCAAATGCCCTCCATTCAAATGGAACTTCCGAAATTTTTAAATCTTGTTTATCTTCACTGGTATCTTGAGCAATATAAGCTTTATTAATTTTTCCTTTTACATAAGGATCTCCCCAATCCATATAAGCACTTTTACTACTCAATGGGGGTTTAAAATCTTCAAGGGGTTTAGCGTCTTCATTAAAAATTTGAATCTTATCTGATCCTTCAAGAGTAACGATGGTATAATTGTTCCAAGGACGAATTGTCTCAATTTTCCTTTTACTGTCTCCTTCTTGATTAATAGGCTGTTCTGATTTTTGCAACTCTCTTAATTCCAACTCCTTTAAAGCCTCTGCGGCTTTTTCGGTCACCTGCTCGCGCGAGACCTCGCCCTGTCTCGATGCTATTTCTTTTTCTGGTGTGAATTTTTCCATAGTGGTTAAGATTAATTAATTTTAGCTTATTTTTAATAAATCTGACACATTTATACAAAAAATGTTTCCGGCAGTCACTTATAGAATGCCGGGTGTTAAAAAGGTGCCTAAATAAATTATCTGCGGTCTAAAGACCGCAGTATTCAGCGATCTTTAAGCCTGGTTTCTTATGTAGTCTTTGATAATATCTTCAGTCACGGTGGAATGGGTTGAAACAAAGTAGCCATCTGCCCAGAAACTATCACCCCAGAGGAATTCCTGAAGTTCTGGAAATTCCTGTCTGATGATTCTGGAGCTCCCGCCCTTGATTAAACGCATGATTTCAGGAGCAGATGGATGTGGTCTGGCTGGATGGATAATTCCATGATCTCAAACTGGTTGATTTCGGCACAATCGTGAAGAAGCTGGTCTAAACGTTCTTTAATTAAGCCTTTGAGCGCCCTTTTGCGGTATTTAGGTATCCAGACAAAATGATACTGGATATCGTAAGTGGCATTACAAGTGCTTTTTCTCATATCCTACATCTTAGCACAGTGCTCGCTTCGCTCGCAAAAGGTGTCGCATTCATCTCCAGCCTTAAAAGGCTGGAGTATTCTGCGACTTAAATAAAAATAATCCAGATTAAATTGCCGGCCAAACGGGCCACTAACCTTTTATTAAAAACCCGAAACGGCGCGCAAGGCGGAAGCTAGATGGCTGACCTGGCTGGACGGATCAAAATGCCCTTTATGATGTTCAACAATGATTTGCGCGCCCAGTTCCCTGGCGAACAAATCTTGCTGGGCTAAAGGCACAAAGGGATCGTTATCGGAAAAAATGGCCACAATTTTAGCGGTAGTCTGTTTAACCTTGGCCAAATCAAGCGGTGTTTCCTGCCAGGGCTTGGCAATGGCGATTGATTCAGGGCCTTCTTCCTCAATCGTCTGCCGATCCAGCTCCATCCAGGGCGCCAGCAAAACCAACCCGCCGATTTTAGTACCCGCGGGCAAGCCGGCCAAATATCTTAAAATCGCCTGGCAGCCGATGCTGTGGCCGATAAAAATAACGTTTTTGTCCGGCGCGCCGACCGTTTGCCTCAGTTTACCGACCCAGTCTTTAATCACCGGCCGGGCCGGATCGGGCATAGCCGGCGCCGTGGCCGCAAAACCTTTGGACTGTAAAGAAATTTTTAACCACTTAAGCAATGGTTCGTCCGGACGGCCGTCCCAGCCGTGAATGATAAAAACTTTTTTCATAAAATTATTTTAAACGGTAACCGAACTTTTCCTTAAGCTTGGCTAATTTTGGATTAATGACCCCCCGGCAATAAGCCTGATCCGGATGGTTTTGATAATAATTTTTATGATAGTCTTCGGCTGCGTAAAACTCCCCGGCCGGTTTGACTTCCGTGACAATCGGTTTAACAAAAATTTTTTGACTCTCCAAATCGGCAATCAAATTTTCCGCCGCTTGTTTTTGCTCGTCATTATCATAAAAAATAACTGACCGATACTGGCTACCCGAGTCATGGCCCTGACCGCCGACTTGAGTGGGATCGTGAGTGACGAAAAAAACTTCCAAAATATCTTTTAAAGTTATATCTTGGGGATTAAATTCAACTTTGACTACTTCAACATGGCCGGTCTTACCCGAGCAAACTTGTTCATAGGTCGGGTTCTCTAAATTGCCGCCGGAGTAACCGGGCATAACCGAGATCACTCCTTTTAGACCCAAAAAAACGGCCTCAGAGCACCAAAAACAGCCGGAACCCAAAATAATCGTTGGCGTATCTGACATATCTCAATGATCTTTCTTTAAATTTAAGCAAATGGAATTGATGCAGTATCTTTGGCCGGTAGTCTGGGGGCCGTCGTTAAAAACATGCCCCAAATGGGCGCCGCAATTGGCGCATAAAACTTCGGTGCGCTTCAGGCCGGCGCTGGCATCCTCCTCGTGCTTCACCGCTCCGGCTAAAGCCTGATCAAACGACGGCCAGCCCGTGCCAGAATCAAATTTGGCGCTGCTGGCAAACAGCTGATGGCCGCAAACGGCGCAATGGTATTGACCGGCGGACTTTTCATTAACGTACCTGCCGGAAAAAGGCCTTTCTGTCCCCTTGGCCATGGCGACCCGGTATAATTCAGCGGGTAAGTTTTCCGGCAACTTTTTAAAAGGTGAAAAGGCGCTGGATTTATTTTTTAATTCTTGATTAGCCATTCTAAATAATTTTTATCACTCATGCCTGACAAATAAGCCCGCGTTTTGTCCGCACTTAACCGGCCACGTCGGCTCTCAGTCCGCGCTGACTGACGGTCGTCATCTTTTAACTTTGGCAAAAACGTACAAATCAGAACACCGGTCGTCTTTGACTGAATGCCGTTTAAGAATTCCTTCTTTTTTAAAACCGTTATTTTTAAGAACCTTCATTGAAGCTTTGTTGGGCGACATGACGTAAGCGTAGATCCTGATTAACTTTAAGCACTTAAAACCATAAGCAACGATTAATTTAACCGCCTGGCTGACAATGCCCTGTTGCCAATATTCTTCGGCCAGCCAATAACCGAGTTCCGCCCGGTGATGTTTAATAATCTTGTTCAAAGAAACTGCACCGATCACTTTCCTATTTTTTATGATGGCCAAAGATAAAACCGTGCCCGCTTTCATTTCCCTAGTCACCCGTTTAAGATAGATCCGGGCGTCTTTTAAAGAATAAGGAAAGGTATTTGGGCAGTGTAACGGTAAATTTTGTAGTTATTGATATTTTTGGCTAACGACGGCGCATCCGCGGGGCGATACGGCCGTAAGGTAAAATTGTTGGTTTTAATAACCGGCATAATTATAAATTGGGTTGCTTATATTCTATCGGAGATCTATCCCGGAAGCAACCGCGTCTTTAACCCGCTTTTATCCGCCTTTAGTCAAAGTAAGGAATATGCCACCACTCGTCTGGATCAACAAAGCGGTGCCTTTTATCCAAGGCGGCGATTAAATCCATATCTTCCTGGTTTAAAGAAAAATCAAAAACCTGGATATTACTTTTTATTCTGTCGGGATGCACGCTTTTGGGAATGACCACGGTCCGCCTTTGTATCCCCCACCTGAGCAAAATCTGAGCTGGGTCTTTGCCATACTTTTGAGCCAGCTGATTAATCACCGGATCATTAAATAAATTGAGATTATCCTGATGACGAGAAGTATTACCGGGAGAGCCTAAGGGCGAGTAAGCCGTAACCGCGATGTTTTCCGACTGACAAAATTCCACCAATTTTTGCTGATGATTGTAAGGATGAAGTTCTATCTGATTCATCGCCGGCACCAGCCGGGCGTAAGTCAGCAAATCCACCAGCATCGGACCGGTAAAATTAGCCACGCCGATGGCCTTAACCAAACCCTGCTTAACCAATGCTTCCATAGCCGTCCATGTTTCCCTGAGAGGAATTTTAGCCGTGACTAGCCGGCCGTTTTCGTACAACGGCTCGTCGCCCTGGCCTTTGGCGATGGCCACGCCCCAGTGCATCAGATAAAGATCCAGATAATCAAGCCGGAGATCGCTTAAAGTTTTTTGGCAGGCCGGCAAGACGTCCTCGGCGGTAAAACTGTTCAGCCATAATTTGCTGGTAACAAAAACGTCCTGGCGCTTGAGACCGGCGGAAAAAACTTGATCAAAGGCGCGGCCGATTTCCGCTTCGTTATGATAAATGTAAGCGCAGTCAATCTGCCGATAACCGCAGTCGGTCAGCGCGCAGGCAACGGCCGCGCCGACTTTGTCCGTCTCCGACTTCCAGGTGCCCAAACCGATCAGCGGCATCCTGGCGCCGGTATTTAAATCAAGATAATCCATATTAATTAAAGCGTTAAACTTGATAATTTAAAGGCTGATTAAAAATTTTCGCCATCAGCTTCCAACTTTCATAAATTACTTTAAATCTAACATGTCCGCTGTTCTTTTTCAAGAAAAACGGACGAAAATTAAAACTGTGAATCAAATTTAACCTGGACGCCAAATCCGACTTGGACACCTTGATATATTCTTGATAAAATGGACAAGCTATGGAAGATTAGACGAACAGTTCAGCCTTTTTGCTTCACAGCCAATCTAAACAACTCACCCGGCCTGACCAGTCACTCATTATTCCCTGATCCTATGTTTATCCATCTCCACACTCACAGCCATTATTCGCTCTTGGACGGTTTGCCCAAAATAGATGATTTGGTTGAAAAAGCCAAAGAATTTAAAATGCCGGCCTTGGCCCTGACTGACCATGGGGTAATGTACGGCATTATTGAATTTTACCAAAAGTGCCAAAAAGCCGGCCTTAAGCCGATCGTGGGCATGGAGGCTTACGTGGCCAGAGGCTCGCGTTTTGATAAGCAAGGCGAAACCAGCGTCAAACCCTACCATCTGATTTTACTGGCCAAAAATAACCAGGGTTACCAAAACCTGCTAAAGCTGACTTCCCTGGCCCATCTGGAAGGCTTTTACTACAAACCACGGATCGACTGGGAACTTTTGCGGCAATACGGCCAAGGGCTGATTGCCTTAACCGCCTGCTTGCAGGGCGAAATCCCCCAGGCGATTTTGCACGGCTCTGAGGAAAAAACCGCCCTGCTTTTGCAAAAATTCCAAACGACCTTCGGGCCGGATAATTTTTATCTTGAATTGCAACATCATCCCAGCATTCCGGACCAGGCGGCGGTGAATAAACGGCTGATAGAATTCTCCAAAGAACTTGGACTGCCGCTGGTGGCGACCAATGACGTCCACTACCTCAACCCCGAAGACGCCGAAGCTCAGGATATTTTACTCTGCCTGCAAACAAAAAAGAAACAATCCGATACCGACCGCATGTCCATGCTGGGCGAGGATTTTTCTTTCGCCTCTCCGGAAAAAATGAAATCCAATTTTAACCAGCTGCCCGAAGCTTTAGCCAACAGCCTAAAAATAGCGGAAGCCTGCAACGTGGAAATCAGCCTGGGCAAAATCCTCCTGCCTCATTTTGACGTGCCGGACCAAAAATCAGCCGACGAATTTTTAAAAGAACTCAGCCTGAACGGCCTACGCCGACGCTACGGCGAGCAGGTCAGCCCGGAAATCGCGGAACGGCTCAATTACGAACTGGCGGTTATCGCCAAAACCGGCTTTGCCAGTTATTTTTTGATTGTCCAAGATTTTGTGAACTGGGCAAAAAATAACGGCATCGTGGTCGGCCCCGGCCGCGGTTCGGCCGCCGGCAGTCTGGTCTCCTACCTTTTAAACATTACGAACATTGATCCGATTAAATTTGAACTGATCTTTGAAAGATTCTTAAACCCGGAAAGAGTTTCCATGCCCGACATTGATCTGGATTTTGCCGATGTCAGGCGCAACGAGGTTATTGATTATGTTTCCAAAAAATACGGCTCGGATCATGTGGCGCAAATAGTGACTTTCGGCACCATGGCCGCCCGGGCGGCTGTCAGGGACGTGGGCCGCGTTTTGGGCATGCCTTACACTTACTGCGACCGTCTGGCAAAAATGATTCCCATGTTCTCCAGTTTAAAGGAAACGTTAAAAGTCGTGAGTGATTTTAAAGAAGTCTACCAAAAAGATCCGGAGGCCAAAAACCTCATTGAATACGCCAAAAAACTGGAAGGCGTGGCCAGGCACTCTTCCACCCACGCCTGCGGCGTCTTAATTACACCGGCGCCGCTGGATCATTTTGTCCCCCTGCAACACGCCAGTTCCGACGATCAAAGCGTTGTTTCGCAATACTCCCTTCATCCGGTTGAAGATTTGGGTCTCTTAAAAATGGACTTTTTAGGCTTAAAAAACTTAACCATCCTGGAAACCGCTTTGGAAATCATTGAAAAAACCACCGGACAAAACCTTGATCTGGATAAAATCTCCTTAAACGACCAAAAAACTTTTAACCTTTTGAAACAAGGTCAAACCACCGGCGTCTTTCAGCTTGAATCATCAGGCATGCGCCGCTACCTGATGCAGCTTGATCCTTCCGAACTGGAAGATATTATTGTGATGATCTCTTTGTATCGTCCCGGACCCATGGAATTGATCCCCGACTATATTGCCAGAAAAAAAGGCTTGAAAAATATCGTTTATCTTCATCCCAAGCTCAAGCCGATTCTGGAAAAAACCTACGGCATTGCCGTCTACCAGGAACAGGTCATGCAGATTGCCCGCGAACTGGCCGGCTTTTCCTATTCCGAAGCTGATGTTTTGCGCAAAGCCGTGGGCAAAAAGATTGAATCGCTCCTGGTTAAGCAGGAAGAAAAAATGGTCCAGGGTATGATCAAAAACGGCCTTAATCAACAGACGGCCAAAAAAATCTGGGAATATATTCTGCCTTTTGCGCGCTACGGCTTTAACCGCGCCCACGCCGCCTCCTATGCCATGATTTCCTACCAGACCGCTTATCTTAAAGCCAACTTCCCCACTCAGTTCATGGCCGCCCTCTTAACCGCCGATCACCAAAATACCGACCGGGTGTCCTTGGAAATAAATGAATGCGAAAAAATGGGCATTGAAGTTTTGCCCCCCGACATCAATGAAAGCTATACGATTTTTACCATGGTTGTTTCCGCTGAAACCAAAGACAACCCCCGGATCCGCTTTGGTTTGGGCGCGATTAAAAATGTCGGCGACCACGTGACCAAAGTCATTATCAAGGAACGCAAATTAAACGGGCCTTTCAAAAATCTGGAAGACTTTCTCCTGAGGGTCCAGGATAAGGATCTTAATAAAAAATCTTTGGAAAGCCTGATTAAAGCCGGCGCCTTGGATAAGTTCGGGCGGCGCAGCGTTCTCCTGCATAATATTGAAAAACTCCTAAAATTCAGCAAGGGCCAAAATGGCGCCGCCAATCAGCCGGATCTCTTTCAGCAGGCCGGCCTGGCCGCCAAACCAACCCTGAACCTGGAAGCGGCCGAACCGGTCAATAAACAACAAAGGCTGGCTTGGGAAAAAGAACTCCTGGGCATTTACATTTCCGAACACCCTCTGGATGAAATCAGGCATTTACTGCCCCCCGATCTGCTTTTAACCAAAACTCTGGGCAACTGCCCGTCCGGGCAATCCGTTAAAGTAGCCGGCGTTGTTCAAAAAATTCAAAAAGTCATTACCCGCAACGGCCAGCCGATGATGTTTATCACTTTGGAAGATACCGCGGGTAGTGTGGAAGTTTTGGTCTTTCCTAAAATTCTGGAATCAACCAGGGATTTCTGGCAGGAAGGCGAAATGGTTATTGTCCAGGGGAAAATTTCCGAAAAAGACAGCGCGCCTAAGATACTGTGCGATAACGTTAAAATTCTCAACCCGGAAGTTTTAGCTCAGCAAATTTTAACTCTGATGATTGCGCCCGAAAAATCCTCCATGGCCATTCCGGAACTCAAAAGAATCATGGAAAAATATCCCGGGCCTCAGCCGATTTATCTTGAACTGCGCCAGAACGGACAAAGCAAAAAAATCAAGCTGGAAAAATCAGTCGCCTACGGACCGGAACTTATCAGCGAACTCCAACAACTTTTAGGCGCCCAGAGCCTCATTTTTAAATAATAAATTGAGCACCTTGTTTGGTATTGCCAGGCATCACCAGAAGAAAACCTGACTCATAGACAAACTCGGCCTTATTCTATATACTTGCCAATAGCAAATCATATGTCTCAAAAACCAGGTAAACTGTCGCCGCGGCCGACTAAAATTATTAAGACCGGCTACAAAAATCTCATTGTTGCCTTTAGCTTTTTAGCCTTTATGCTGGTGGCGGCCATTCTCTACTTTGCCCTGTCTCAGGCGACCGTTTTGATCACTCCCAGTTACGCCGAACAAAACGTCGGTTTTGTCGTCCAGGTGGCAGGTGAGGTCAGCCGCCAAGACGGACTCTTAGACAACCAAAGGATTGCCGGGGATATTTTAGAGACCACCGTTGAGGCCAGCCAGGAATTTCCGGCTGAAAAAATTTCCCTGACCGCGGATAAGGCCAGGGGCCGCCTGACTGTTTATAACGACTATTCGCAACCGCAACCGCTGATCGCCAGAACCCGTTTCGCTTCGCCTGCAGGTTTGATTTTCAGGCTGTTGGACGGGGTGACCATTCCGGCCAAAGGCAAAATAGAAGTTGAAGTAGAAGCCGACCAGCCCGGCGCGGCATATGAAATTTCCGACACCGATTTTTCTTTGCCGGCCTTATCGGCCTGGCGCAACCAGTATGTCTACGCCAAAGGCGGCGGTAGCATGGTCAGGCAGACCTCCGCTAAACACCAGATTACCCAGGCAGTTATTGATCAGGCTACGAACCACCTCTACAGCCAGCTCCTGACCCAGGCTAAAGACGAACTGGCAAAAAATCTCTCTGCTGACCAAACCATTATTGACGATTCCCTAAACACCACGGTGATTAAATCATCCTCTTCCGAACAGGCTGGCAGCGGACAAGCCAATTTTACCGTTTCTTTGGCACTGGCGGTTAAGGCGCTGGCCATTAATTTTGATAACTTGAAAAAACAAGCCGTGGCCAGCCTGCCCGACAGTTACAGCCAAAACGGCGCTCTGACTAAAATTAACTACGACAGTTTTACCTATAACATCACCTTCCTGGACGACAACACGGAAAACCTCCTGGCCCAGATTAAAGGCGAGTTTTCTTTATCAGTCGCCACGGTTAATTTGGATAAAAGCCAGCTTAAAGGCTTGAGCAAAAAAGAAGCCGAAACTTACCTGGATAACCTGAGCGGCGTGGAAACGGCTGCCATCCGTTTGCCGTTCTGGACAAAATTCCTGCCCACCCTGGAAGACCATATTAATATAGAAATAGTCAAATAAATCAGCGCCAATCTTAGCCAAGGCGCTGCCAGATAATCCAAAAAACTTGACAAAAACCGGTGGAGCAAATTATACTTAATTTTGCCTGAATTATTGAGTCAGCTACCAACTGGCTGGCAGCCGAATTGGCTGTCTGATCGCTTAAAGATCGCTAAGCTCAGGTGACAATTAAATTGAGCGTCCTTCTTGGCTAAAGCTTTGGAGGAAAACCAGGTGGAACCGCGTGTTTAACCTAAAGTGACGTAAAACGTCCACTTCATGGAGAATCTCGTCCTGTATTTATCAAATATTTTTGGTAGCTGCGGAACGGGATTTTTTATTCCCTACAATCTACTAACTGATTACTATTAACTTACAAAAAAATATATGAAACAAGATGACCAAATGGACAAGATCCGCCATTCTCTATCTCATTTAATGAGTATGGCCATTATGGAACTTTATCCAAAAACCGGTTTAGGCGTTGGTCCGTTTATTGAAAATGGCTTTTACCAAGACTATGATCTGCCGGAAAGCATTTCCAGTGAAATCTTTCCTAAATTGGAAAAACGCATTAAACAATTCATCAAACAGGGCATTAAATTTGAACAGCATGCCATGAATTTTAATGATGCCTTAAAGCTCTACCAGGGTGACCCATACAAAACCGAACTGATCGAGGATCTAAAAAAAGCTGGAGAAAAAGATGTCAGTTTTTATAAATCCGATTGGTTTGAAAATTTATGTAAAGGGCCTCATGTAAAATCAACCCAAGAAATTAATGCCGATGCCTTTAAACTGACTAAAATTGCCGGCGCTTATTGGCGGGGTAATGAAAAAAACAAAATGCTTACCCGCATTTACGGCGTCGCCTTCGCCGCTAAAAAAGAGTTGGATGATTATCTGACCATGATGGCCGAAGCGGAAAAACGCGACCACCGCAAGCTGGGCAAAGAAATGGAGTTGTTTGTGTTTTCGGATTTAGTTGGATCGGGCATGCCGCTTTACACTCCCAAAGGAGCTTTCGTCCGTAATCAAATAATCGCTTTGTCCAATGAACTGCAAAGTAAAATCGGTTATGAAGAAGTCCACACTCCCCAAGTCAACAAGGCTGACTTATTCAAAATTTCGGGCCATTATGACAAATTCAAAAATGATATGCTGATGGTTAAGTCTCATTATAGCGACGAAGAATACTTTCTAAAACCCATGAACTGCCCTCAGCACACCCAGCTTTACGCTGCCCAAAAAAGAAGCTACCGTGATTTGCCCATCAGATTTTCCGATACGGCCAATTTATTCCGTGATGAAAAACCTGGAGAACTTTCCGGCTTAACCAGACTCAGATGCTTTTGTCAGGATGACAGCCATTGTTTCTGTCGGGAAGATCAAATTGAAACAGAATTTAAACAGCTTTTGGCCGCTGTTAAACAAGCCCTGGCCATTTACGGACTTGATTATTTTGTCAGGCTTTCCTTATGGGATCCCGAACAAAAAGAAAAATATCTGGGTGATGAAAATATTTGGCAAAAGTCCCAGCAAAAACTGGAACAGCTACTGATTGATAACGAGATTAAATTTGAAAAAGCCGAAGGCGAAGCTGCCTTTTACGGCCCTAAAATGGACATTATGGTCAAAGACGCCTTAAAACGCCAATGGCAAATTTCCACCATCCAGCTTGATCTTAACATGCCTAACCGCTTTGGCTTAAGCTATACTGATGCCGACGGCCAAAAAAAAACACCGGTGATGATCCACAAAGCCATTGTCGGCTCGCCCGAAAGGTTTTTGGGTATTTTAATTGAGCACTACGCCGGCAATTTCCCGCTCTGGCTCTCCCCTATCCAGATTAAAATCCTCTCGGTCGGCGAAGTTCATCTGGAATTTTGTCAGCAGTTGGCCGAAAAATTTAAAGCAAAAAATTTAAGAGTAGCAACTGATTTATCTGATGAATCGGTCGGTAAAAAAATCCGCAACGCGGCCAAAGAAAAAATTCCCTACACTCTAGTTATCGGAGACAAAGAAATGAATTCCGACAAACTACTGGTTAGAATTCGCGGCCAGGAAGATCTCTGGCCGGTGCCTTTTACCGAATTTATTGCCATTGTTAAAAAACTGATGGACGCCCGATCAGCTAAACTGCAGTAAATCCAGCACATTTTCTTGAAGGTATTAAAAAGGTGTTGGATAAAAAAACTCAAATAATCGCTCAAACAGCCGGTAACTTGGTTTGGCCGGCTGTTTTATAGCACTCAACCCGGCCGTCGGCGGATAATTTTATAAAAATCTTTCAAAATCTTTCAAAATCATTTACCATAAAATCATTGACAAACTTAAAAAAATA
>LCKE01000034.1 GCA_001001205.1 Parcubacteria group bacterium GW2011_GWF2_45_11
GTGCCTTTGGTGTCGTCGGTGATCCTGATCCTGGCATTGGCCTGATTGCTCAAGGTAGAAGTCAGGTCCGGGACAGTCCAGTAAAAGCTCTTGGAGTTATTCTGTCCGGAAATAACATCCACCCAGACCGGCGTCTGCGCCGCGGCGTCTAAGGTATAAGAAATCCTCAAGGTATTAAACACCAGTCCCTGGGTATCCCATTTTATCTCATACTGCTTGCCCATAGTCCAGGCGCTGTTATTTGCCGGAGAGCTCAAGGTAATCTGGGGCGTCGGCAAAATAGTAAACGGCCCGGCAGTGGCCACTGCCCCGGGATGGGTAGCGCTTTTCTCGGTAATCTTTACCCAGGCCTGCACCGAGGTAGAGGTCGGGGTAATGGATTTAGGCGAGGTATTCGGCCAATCCGCCTCCAGGACACTCCAATTGGCCTGGTTATCATAAGAAATCTTTATCTCCAGATTATTGCCGCTGGAACCGGTGGTGGTCCATTTCAGGTCATACGGTTCGCTGATAGTCAGGGCGCTGTTGCCGTTATTACTGCTGGAAGGCTGACTGATGCTGATCTGCGGCGAGGCAACAGTCCAGAGCGCGGATTCGGCGGTATTAGAAAGCTCGTTTTCCTCATATACCCGCGCCTTAGCCGTAGCCGAATAATCATCGGGAATAGTCCAGGAATAGGCCCCGTTATTAGCAACCGTGGTTGCCGCGTTAAGCGCTCCGGCCATACTCTTCCAAGAGGCCCCGTTATCCACGGAATACTGGAGCTTCACATTAGCAAATGTCCCTTTCAAGGCATTCCAGGAAACCGTCTGGGTAGTGCCGATGATCCAGCTGGCCGAGGCCGCCGGCGCGGATACCTCCAGACTGCCGATAATCTTAAAATTATTGTCCGAGGATGCCGAGATGGCCCCGGAGACACTGCCTACCCGTATTTTGGCGGTCGCGGAAAGGGCATCAGGAACAGTCCAGTCAAAAGAGCCGTCATCGCTGACCATCCCGTCATTGGCCGTGCCTTCGCTTTCACTCACCGGGCTCCAGGCGGTATGCCCGGAATCCACAGAATACTCTATCTTCACCAGGGCCTGGGCCGAAGAAGCCACTGCCGGGCTCCAGGTAATAGTCTTGGTATCGCCCACGGTCAAAGACTCACCGGAGGTCTTGCCGGGATAATCCGTCAGGCTTAGCCCTTTAATCGCCGCGCTTATGTCCGTGGGGCTCATCTGGGTTACCTGGCGCTGGGTATCCGTAACCCGGATATAGGCGGTATTGTCCTTAACTGCCGCCGGCACCCTCCAGCTAAATGTGCCGCTGGAGGCCAAGCTTTCAGCATTGGCATTGGCGCTGTCCTGACACAGGGACCAGACAGCATTGTCCGTGGAATACTCTATCTTCAAGGCCGAGCTCACGCTCCCTGCCCCCTGCCACTGGATAAGCTGGTCAGTATCGGCGCGCCAGGCCGGGACATTTAAAGGCGCAAGTATCCCGATATACGGCTCGGTGCTCACCTCAAAGACCGCGCTTCGGCCTTTACTCAACGGCCGGTTGGCATTAGTATCCCTGACCTGCAAGGCTAAGTATCCGGCCGGGATATTATAATCCGCTGGCCGCAGGTCAAAGGAACCGGAATTGACTGCCGCGCCAACAACATTTACCGTGGCAAAAGAAACCCAAGAGGCATTATCCAAATTATCACTCTGGCTGGATAAGGCCGCGTAAGCCAGCTCCAACTGCCCGTTATTGGTCAGGTAACCGTCGGCGCTCCAGTTAAAGGCAATACTGTCTCCCTGAACCCACTTGCCGGAGGTCTGGACTATGGAAGGCAGGCTCACTGTCAGATACGGCTCGCGCACGCTAAAGACGGCGGAGGTGGAAGTTACCGCGGCATCTAAAGGAGTCTTGGCACTAAGCTTGACCTTGGCCGCTCCGGAGGACAGATAATTATCATCATTGGCAATAGTCCAGGAATAGGTCTTGGGATAATTGGTATAATTAGTGTATCCTGACGGCAAGGCATTGTTATTGGCAGTCTGGTCAATAGTGGCAATATTGCTTGAGCCTTTATAATAGTAAATATATAAACCGGTTACCTCGCCCTCGGTGGTCCAGCCGATAGTATGCTGGGAGCCCACGGGCCAGCTGGCCCCGGAAACCGTAGTCTCATCAAAGGTCAGCCTCTGCTTATCCAGGCTAAAGGCCGATGAGACACCCTCGCCAAAGGGCGAAGAATTATCCATAACCTTAAACTTGGCGGTAGTCTGGGGCACTGCCGTACCTATAGGGACACTCCAGGTAAAAGACTTTTTGTCTTGGGAAAAGCTACCTTGAGTCTTGATAGAACTAAATGAAGTCCCTGTAGGAGCATAGAGAACATCTAAATTACTCCCCATTGTTCCGTCAGTAGTCCAGTTGAATGTGTAGCTTCCTCCCCTTCTTAAAGGACTTTGAGTCGGCAGACTGATGCTAAACAAAGGTTTGGCAATCTCAAAAGAATCGCTATCCACGGTGGCCTGATAATAGGCCGCGCTTTCAGCCTGGGCGTCGGTGATCCGGATCTTGGCGCCGGTCAAAACAGCGATATTGGGCACAGTCCAGACAAATTGCCCGTCATTAGCCACTACGCCGTCATTAGCCGTGCCTTCGTTTTCCGTTACCGCAGTCCAGCTTGAGCCGTTATAATATTCAATCTTGACCTCACTGCTTACTCCAGGTGTAGTTGACCACTGGATCTCCGGGGTAGAGCCGATCCTCCAGACTGCCCCGGACAATGGCGCGGCAATAGTGATCCCCGGGTTACTGATCTTAAAGCTCCAGGCAGTAGTGTCTGTAGTTGAGGCCATCGCGTTATCAAAGACCTTAAGCTTCACTGCCCCAGCCGGCAGGTCCGCGGCCTTATTGATAGTCCAGACAAAGCTATTCTGGCTGTTCTCATCATTCACCCCGGCGGCAGTTACCGTTACCCAATTAGTAAAATTCGGGCTGTCCGCGGCATATTGCAAGGTCGCGGTCTTGTTATTGGTATCTCCGGCGGGTTCAGTCATTGTCCATTTGATCGTATTGGCGCTGTTGATAAACAATTCCGCGCCATCTATCGGCTCAACCAGGGCAATCTGGGGGCTGGCCACAATCTTAAAGTAAGGCTCTGAATCCGCGCTATCAGTAACCGCGGCATTATTCACATCCGTCCCATAGGCGGTGATCCGAATATACGCGCTATTGGTCAGGGTATGGGTATCGGGAATAGTCCAGGCATAAGAATAATGATAATATGTCCCGTCAAAAGAGGAGCTGGCAATAGAAGTCTGGGTGTCTAAAATAGCCGTGGTATGCAGGCCGGCCTGGTCGTCTAACCACTGGCCCTCAATGATCCAGCTCTCGGCGGTCTTACCCCTGGTCTTCCACTTGATCTCATAGCTCCTTCCGGCAATCCAGCGGAAATTGGGGTCGCTCTCGGCATTGCCGGGCGCGCTGATAGTTATCTCCGGCCGGGTAATCTCAAAGGTATTATCCGAGAAATCGCTGATCACCCTGTCGCTGGCGTTATTGTCGCTAAAAGTAATGCTCACATCGTTAAGCGAAGGAGTATAAAATGCATCCGCCGTAGAAAGATAGGCCTTATATTTAAGGTAGCGCTTGGTATCAAGGTTTGTTGGGATGTCCGCGCCCGAGGTAGTAAAATAGGTAGAAGCCGTCCCATCCGGACCCAAGAAGCTGGTCCAGGCCGCATTATCCGCGCTTCCGGCAAGTTGAAAAGCAACAGCGATATTAGTATTATTATAATGAGCTGATAATTCATCAGGCTTTAATGCACGCTGATAAATAGCCAGTTCATCCATGTAGCCTTTATAATTGTAAACATAAACAGCCCCTATGGTTACTGGCTTAGCAATCTGCGGCACTTTGCTATAATTGGCATTGCCAACCGCAACCGCATTCACATAAATAGTTATTTTTCCATTACTGCCGACTACCGCAATATGGCTCCACTCATCTGATACAACAGAAGAAATAGGAGTAGTTATACTAGCCCCGCTGGTAACACCATTAATATAAATTGCATACCATAGAGCGCCGTCAGCCTGCAGTTCGAATCGCTGCGAATTTTCTGCCGTTCCGCCATCATCATTCTGGTTAAAGAGGGAGCCGTAGCCCCGGGTTGAGGAGGGATTTATCCAAAATTCAATAGTAAAATCTTTATCATCAAAAAACCAATCATCGCTGTCAGCCAGGCTTAGATTAACCCCGCTACCATCAAAGTAAAGGCCATTGCCAAATTTAGCGCTTACGCCGCTGGAAACGCTGTTATTTACTGCCGGATGAACGCCTTTGCTGTCGGCTATAGTTGCCGCGGCGGCGGCTTCATTCATATGCCAGAGGGCAACCAGTCCGTTAATCGTGGATTTAAGCTCGCCGTTTACCTCGCTGTGTTTAGCTGAATCTGTAACATCAGCGCCCCAACTCAAAGCCCCCAGCTCCGCGTTGCCCCCGGTATCCAAGGCCGCGGAGGTGAAGGTGCCGGAGGGATAATGCCCCCCCTTTCCCGCATTAGTAATGCCGCTTACCTCAACCGGGGTGTATCGGTTGGTCGTAGTGCCGTCGCCTAATTGGCCGTTAGCATTATATCCCCAGGCCATCACTCTCCCGTCGGATAAAAGAGCAAAAGATTGGCTCCCTCCGGCAAGAACAGCCACCGCATTGCTGATACCGGAAACAAAAACTGGAGTGGTTCGGTTAGTGGTGGTGCCGTCGCCTAATAGGCCGCTACCATTATTCCCCCAGGCCATCACTCTTCCATCGGCTAAAAGGGCCAGAGAAGAAAGACCGCCGCCGGCAGAAACAGCCAGCGCATTGCTGATCCCGGAAACCGTAACCGGTTCAATTCTATCAATGGTAGTACCATCACCTAAGTTGCCGTAGATATTCAACCCCCAGGCCTTGATCGTGCCGTCGGATAAAAGGGCTAAACTATATTCTCTCCCGACAGAAACAGCCAGCGCGGGATTATTGATATTATCTATCCCTAAAACCTCAACCGGGGTGGCGCTGTTAACAGTAGTGCCGTTGCCTAATTGGCCGTAGTAATTCCGCCCCCAGGTCATAACTTTTCCGTTAGCTAACAGAGCTATAGCGTGCAATCCTTCACTACCAGAACCAGTAACAGCCACGGCATTATTTATCCCGGAAACAAAAACCGGGGTGTTCTGATGGCCAAAGCTTCCGTTACCTAATTGGCCATGAGAGCCATACCCCCAGGCCTTGATCGTGCCGTCGGACAAAAGGGCAAAAGATTGGTCAGTGCCGGTAGAAACAGCCACGGCATTGCTAATCCCAGGAACGCTCACCGGAGTAATACTACCATTCCAAGTGCCATCGCCTAATTGGCCAGAGTTATTATAAAGCCCCCAGGCCTTAACCGTGCCGTCGGATAAAAGGGCCAGAGAATGTAACCTTCCAAAGGCAAGACCGCTGACATTGCTTACCACTGAAACTGTAACCGGAGTGGTTCTATCAGTAGTCGTGCCGTCGCCTAATTGGCCATTATCATTATACCCCCAGGCCTTGATTGTGCCGTCAGATAAACGCGCGAAGTAAGAAGAATTTTTGCCGCCGCCTATAGGTAAACCTTTACCTAAATCAAACCCTAACTTTAAGGAAGCATTATTCCCGGAAAAATAAACCTGCGTCTTAGACAATGTCCCCGCCCCAAACTGCGCGCTGGAGGTCTCGGTCAGCTTCTGATAAAAGGTCTCCTCCACCTTGACCTTCATATTCGTGCCTAAGTCATAAGGCAGGCTCCAGGTATAGGTGTTGTCATTGGCCTCGCTCTGGGAAATTGTCTTAGGATAGGTGTTTCCGCCATCTGTAGAGTAGGAGAGCTTGATGTTATTGGAGACCCCGCCGTCATAGCTCCAGGTAACCTCGTAGGGCTCTCCGGCATAGAGCTTGATCAGGTCATCCGATGGCGTGAGCAGGCTTATCAGCGGAGCAGTCAGGGTATTGGCAGAAGCCGTCCCCTCGTCAATCAAGGCCCCGGCGCTGTCTTTAGCCCGCAGGGCGTAGGTGCCGGTAGAGCCCAATAACTGCGGGCTCTTGATCCCGGAAACCACAATACTGGCCGAAGTAGAGGCCGCTATCTGCGCGCTTAAGGTAAGTATCAGGGTGTTCCCGCTGGCGGATATGTTTGTAACGCTGTTTCCGCTGACATAAGCCAGGATCCCGCTCAAGTCATAACCCACCGGGAAATCCACCTCCACCTTCCAGGGTGCCGGTATGGCGCTGATCGTGGTAAAGGAAATCGTAGTGTCCGATGTTGCCCCGGCCTTGGTGGAGACATGGGTAATGCTGGGACTAAGTAAGTAGCCATAGATATGGTCTGAAGCCACCGCGGTATCTTGATCAATCCTACCGATAGTGACCCCGCTTGAGCTGGCAGTCTGGATCTGATAGGTGCCGGTCTGCCCGCCGGGTTGGGGATTCTTGATGTTGGTGAGGATGATATTCTCGCTCTCCCCTTTGGCCTGCTGACTGCCGCCGCTACGGGTAACCGTAACTACTTGACCGCTGACGCTGGCGGTAAGGGTTCCGTCCATTGTGGTTGAGGAGGCCGTAGTCGCGCCTCCGGAGCTTAAAACAAATCCCGCGGGAAAGGTAATCGCTATCTTGGCGTCATCAGGCAGAGGATTGGCCGTGGTAAAGCTGATCGTTACATTACCTACAGCGCCCGCGTAACGGGATACCGGCTCAACATTGGTATTAGTTAAATTCCCGCCGCCTACAATGGTATCCGCGGCAATGCTGGCTATCTTGTCTATGCCCTTAGCGGCGCTGGTCTGGGTTTCTAAAGAGCATGAGTAAACGCCGATGGTAACCTCCTTGATTGAAATATTATCTATATAAAAATTCTCCCCGGGAACATTCGCGTATGTCTGCAAGTACGCGGCAGAATTAGAATGATTCAAACCAGAAGCATCCCACGCACCTGCATAGGTAGTCCAGACGCCTGCAGGGATGTCGCTTACTGTATCTAAGAAAAAATAGTTTAATACAATACTGCATGTTCCTACAGGCCGGTAAATATCAATACTTGCCTTATACTGCTTTCCCGCGGTTGCGCTGGTAAAATAAGGAGAGGATAAGCTTGCGCTGAATGAGTCGGTTACCGACCCCACTGTCCATTTAGCACAGCCCACCCTGCCGCCGATATTACCTGATTCCCAGGTAAATGTTGAGTTTGCTGACAAATTATTACCTCCGACCCAATTTCCTAAGCCGGTTGAAAAATCCCGATCATTTTGGTTTATTATGTTCTCCGGTCCCTCTCCGACTGTCCCAGTATAATTAGGATTCTTGATGTTGGTTAAGGTGATAGTCTCGCTCTGGCCTGCGGCCTGTTGTTGACCGCCGCTTCTAGTAACCGTAACCACCTGGCCGCTGACGCTGACGGCAAATGTGCCGTCCATTGTGGCTGATGAGGCGCTGACCGCGCCGCCGGAGCCGAGGGTAAAGCCTGCCGGAAAGGTAATTACAATCTTGCCATCCGCCGGAAGCGGGTTAACCGTGGTAAAGCTCACATCCACATTGCCCATCACTCCCACCACGGCATTAGTGGCGCTAAGGGAGACATCCGCGGTAGTAATCGCCGCCGGATTGATAGCAAAAGGATTATCCGAGACATCGCTGATTGCGCTGTCCGCGGCCTGATCATCGGTAAAACTAATGCTCACATCATTTAAAGCCGGAGTATAGAATGTATCCGCCGTAGAGAGATAGGCCTTGTATTTGAGGTATTGCTTGCCATCTAAACTTGTGGGAATATCCGCGCCCGAGGTGGTGAAATAAGTAGCATCCGTCCCATCCGGTCCAACAAAGTCCCCCCAGGTATTCCCATCCGCGCTGGCGGCGAGTTGGAACTTAACAGCATTCATGCTGTAAATCTCCGTAAAGGACAATGCCCGATTATAGACACGCACATCATCAATTAAGCCATCCCAAACACTGGAATTATACCCATCCCCCCAGGGACTCCCAATACGAAACACTGCTGTATTGTTAGAAAGGTCAGGGAAAACAGGAACTTGAGTATTTTCCAAGACACCATTAACATAAATTTTCTTTGTTGTTCCATCGTATGTACAGGCCACATGATACCATGTATTCTGGGAAGGAATGGTTGTTCCCTGTAGATGTTCCCCATAAATCCCCCCTCTCCCATATGTGGTAAAATCAAATTGGTTTGCTCCGTAAATACGTAACAAAACATACCCACCAGGGATGTTTTGAGATAATATACCGTTATCGGTAGCCATAGCCGCATCTGTATTCAGCTTAACCCAAGCCGCCCAAGTAAAGGTATTAGCGGCATATTGCAGACTTGCGGAATTGGCAACCTCAACATAATCATCCACCCCGTCAAAACTCCCGGCGTAAGAGCCAATTTTTGAGCTGGCAGTAAAAGCCGCCCCATTATAAGCTGTGCCGCCATTGGTTCCCACACTGTTATTCCAGTTATTCTCCATACTCCATAAAGCCACCAACCCATTTTCAGAAGTTTGGGACTGACTCGGCACGCTTGCCCCCCAGCTCAATTTCCCCAGCTCCGCGTTCCCCCCGGTATCCAGTGCCGCGGAGGTGAAGCTGCCGTAGGCGAGGTAGATTCCTTTTCCAACATTGGTAGCCCCTGAAACCGTAACCGGAGTGGTTCGGTCAGTAGTAGTGCCGTCGCCTAATTGGCCGTAAGTATTTCTTCCCCAAGCCTTGACCGTGCCGTCGGAGAGCAGGGCTATGGAATGCTGGTTTCCCCAGGCAATGGCCACGGCAGTGCTGATCCCGGAGACGCTCACCGGAGTGGTTCGGTTAGTAGTAGTGCCGTCGCCTAATTGGCAGTAACCATTATCTCCCCAAGCCTTGACCGTGCCGTCGGAGAGCAGGGCTATGGAATGAGCGTTTCCCCCGGCAATGGCCACGGCAGTGCTGATCCCGGAGACGCTCACCGGAGTGGTTCGGTTAGTAGTAGTGCCGTCGCCTAATTGGCCAATAGTATTATATCCCCAAGCCTTGACCGTGCCGTCGGAGAGCAGGGCTATGGAATGATAGGCTCCCCCGGCAATGGCCACGGCAGTGCTGATCCCGGAGACGCTCACCGGAGTGGTTCGGTCAGTAGTAGTGCCGTCGCCTAATTGGCAGTAACCATTATTTCCCCAAGCCTTGACCGTGCCGTCGGAGAGCAGGGCTATGGAATGAGCCTCTCCCCCGGCAATGGCCACGGCAGTGCTGATCCCGGAGACGCTCACCGGAGTGGTTCGGTTAGTAGTAGTGCCGTCGCCTAATTGGCCAATAGTATTTCTTCCCCAAGCCTTGACCGTGCCGTCGAAGAGCAGGGCTATGGAATGATTGCCTCCCCCGGCAATCGGCGAACCCTTGGCCAGGTTAAATCCCAATCTGATGAAAGAGGCATCTCCTGTCCTTGAGGTTTGAGTATTCAAACGAGTTCCGCTCCAAAATTGAGTATCAGTGGTCTCCAGGAGTTTCTGGTAGAAAGTGTCCTCGATCTTGACCTTGGTGTCAACTCCCGGATAAAAGGGAACGGTCCAGGTGTATATTCCATCATTAGACTCTCCGCTGGCGATGGTGTTGGGATAGGTTGTGCCGTCGGTGGAATAAGACAATTTTAGGCCGTTAGAGATCTCGCCGCTGTAACTCCAGGTAAGATCATAAGACTGGCCGCCAGCCAGGCTAATTCCGCTATCCGATGGTGTGAGCAGGGTCAAGGTTGGGGCAATGATGGTATTGGCATTGGCTGTGCCTTGGTCAATCAAGGCCCCCGCGCTGTCTTTAGCCCGCAGGGCGTAGGTGCCGGTAGAGCCAAGGAGTAAGGTGTTTTTTATCCCGGAGACCTCAAGGCTTACCGGGCTGTTGGCCGCGATGGCAGTGCCTAAGGTGATTATCAGGGTATTGCCGCTGGCTAAAACTGTAGCATCGGTGTTTCCACTGACTACCCCCAATGTTCCGCTTAGGTCATAGCCCACCGGGAAATCCAGCTCTATCTTGCCGTTTTGGGGCAGGGCACTGCTGGTCCAGGCTATGGTGTTATTGGCAAGCGCCCCGGCCTGGTAAGAAGCTGGAGTAAGTGTCGGGCTGACTGTGCCGAAATTCACCGTCTGGGCCTGGGTGGCGCTGGTCAAGCCGGTTTTAGAGACGGTAATCACGGGTGAGCCGGCAACCGTGTCTTTGTAATAGAATGTGCCTATGCCGCCAGAGGTAGTGATAGAGGTAAGCGTGCCGTTAAAGGCCCCGCCGGCGGCAGTGTCAAATTTACCGGTCGCGGAGTCGCTGGCCAGGTCCAGGACTATCGCGTCGGATGAGCGCTTGTTGTCATACTGATCCCGCACCTCTACCGTATATGCCCCGGAGGCCGCCCCGGCAGTCAGGGTCTGGGCACTGGAGGTCCAGACTATCTTAGAAGCCGCGGCAGGGCTAAAGGCCACCGGCAGAGAAGTGCCGGTTACCGCGGTGTTAATGTCATCGGTAGCAATGACCTCCACATTTTCCGCCTCGGTATCGCTTAAGGTGATTGTAGCCGCGCCATTAGCAAAATCCGCGCTGGTAAGTGAAGTTTTGCTTAAGGCCGCGGTCCCTGATTGGCTTCCGGATTCGGTTTTAGTGATACTTAGCGTAGTTGCCGGGGCATAGTTGGTAACCACATTTCCATTAACATCTTTGGCGGTGATAGTGATGGTTTCCACATCCCCGGCCAAAGCCGAATAATCGTTGTGGATAACAGTGAAATAGCTCGCCGCAAGCGGGGCGTTGTTTACCGTGACTCCAGTCAAAGACGGCGAGACTGCCGGGTCGCTGGTGGTAACAATGGCCCGGTATTGCAGGTAGCGGTTAGCCGAAGAGTCAATAGTTGAGGAAGCGGCAATCATCCAGATAGATAGTCCGGCCCTCGGCCCCGTTAGTCGGCCTTAGGGTCAGGTTGGTGATCGCGTCCCGGTGGGTAGAGAGAGAGCCGGTGAGGTCAAAGTATTCTCTTTGCCATTTGAAAACTGCCGCATTAACCGTGAAACCGCCGGAAGGAAAGGTTAGGCCGCTGTCCCAGCCCACGGTTAGCGCGCCGCTTGAGGCGGGGACAGATTTTACCGTTCCCTGGACGATATATTCCGTGCCGTCAATATTCTCCCGCACTATCACCTTGTCCCCGGGATAAAGATTGCTCCCCTTTTGGGAGAGGCCGTAGGTAGTGGCATCAACGGTAAAAGAGGTATCCCCGGAGCCGCTAATCAGGTTTGCCGAGTCTAATTTAGCCGCAAAGTCTATGGTAATAGGGTGAGAACGCAGGCCGTATTCATAGGCCTGGCGGATCTGGTCAGGGGTGAGGGCAGTGCCTTTGATGATGCGGAGTTCGTCTATGTAGCCGTTGAAGTTGCAAAAAGTTGCCCCACCACCACCTATTCTTAAAAAGGTTGTTGCGTTATTCCAAACATCAGTAGTACTAGAGGCAACTTGTATGCCGTTTTTATAAATTTTTGTAGTGTTTCCTGATTTTACAACAGCAATGTGAAACCACGCTCCCGCAATTAACGAATAACCAGAACTAGCTATTTCAGTACTTCCATTCAACCCCACCCCTAGTTCAGCGCTAGCTCGTATATATATAAACCAGTTGCCATCGGCGCCGCTATTAGTCTGTCCTACTAATGATTGCCCGCCAGATACAGAGTTTGGATAAACCCAAAAATCAATAGATCCGTCAGAAGCAGTAAAATCCCAATCACTATTATCAGCAACTTCTAAATAATCCCCCGTGCCGTCAAAGGACAGCGCGTTGCCGATTTTTCCTCCGCCTACTACTTTGGCATCGTTGACCGCGGTGATGGTTTTGCCGCTTAAGCTGGAATCTTTGATGGAGGTAGAGCCGGAGATTTCATCGCCTTTAACATATAAAACAGTATTGGCATCGGCTTCATAATTGGCATAGGCGGATTCGCCGACAGTGGCCTCAAGGTATGTGCCCGGCCTGTCCGCAGCGATATAGAATGGCAATTTGGTTGAGGAGGATAAATCGGCGGCGGAAATTTGCCGAGTGAGATGATGATTCGCCCCCATTCTATATGTTTCGGCGATTTCGTCGGCGGAAAGGGCGCGGCCATAAGTCATACGGAGTTCATCCATAGCGCCATTAAGAGGAGCAGTGCCTGTAACAGACTGCCCTATTCTTAATACTTCATCAGCATCGGTTGTTTCCGGCACCTGGGCGGTCTTAGTGTTGCTTCCCAAATAAACTCCATCAATATACCCTTTAGCGTTACCACTAGACAAAGATTGATCATACGTAACTGCTACATGGTGCCACCCATTATCATTGGGGTATGTTCCGCTTCCCACCGAGCCACTAATTACATATGTATTCACCCCACCATTTCTGCCAATTTGCAAACCAATTTCTCTGCTGGTAGCAAATAGTATAATGTTGAATCCAGCGTCTGTATCGGCGTTTAAAGTGCTGCCAATAAAATACTGGTGGGCAGCGGGAAAACTATTTATCTTGGTCCAGAAATCTATCGTCCATTTAAAGCCCGATGTATCCGCGGCGCCATGAAAATTCTTATAAGTAGCCACTGTGCCGGATGTAAGATAGTCACTACTTGAGTTAAACTTCCTCGCCTTGCCGAAGATGCCGTCAACCACCGTAGTGCCGGTTGGGGTGGCGTTGTTGGCGTTAGCGGTAGAATCTTTGATATAAGCGCCGGTGCCGGAGGTTTCCTCCATATGCCAGAGGGCGACGGTGTTGCCATCTACTTGCGGCGCGCCAAGGGTGAGTTTGGTGGAGCCGGAACCTTCTTGTTTTATGGTGGTTTCGTTATTGCCACGAATAGTGACAAAAGGACTTATAACAACTTGACCATTCCCAGATTGAACACCGCTTGTTGTAGAAGTGCCTGTAGCTGTGCTTATAATATAACCTGAACCACCACCACCACCACCATAATAGCTGGTATTATACAAATCTGCACCACTACCACCGCCACCACCATAGTAACCACCTCCACCGCCGCCGCCAGGGTACATTCCTCCACTTGCTGCACCGCCCTGAAAAAATGCGCCATTACTACCTGGGGATGCGACTGTACTACCATTCCCACCGCTTGTTTGCGTTCCACCTTGACCTCCAGCACATGAGCCACTATTACCAACTGTCCCGCCTCCGTTACCTCCTCCACAATTATTCTGAAAAGATGCTCCTCCTCCGCCTGCTGCTACAATAACCCTATCAGATGTAGAGATTCCATTTAACCTTACGTCTGATGCACCGCCGCCACCATAACCATGACCACTACCGCTACCACTACTATTACCTCCACCATTATAACCACCAGTGTCTATGCTCCCACTACCTCCAACATAAATATTTAGAACATTTCCAGGCGTAACATTAAAAGTAGCAACCGCAAGTCCACCCAAACCACCTCCACTGCCTCCTCCTTGCGCTCCATAAAGTGTAGCTGTCACCTTGGTAACCCCCGCAGGAACAGTGTAGGTCTGTTGTCCTCCAGTATAATTAAAAGTTGTGCTTGTTGCTGATCCATCCCACAGATTCCAATTCGCCGCGTCGCTGTCCATTGAGAGAAGTTGTGTTTCGCCGGTGGTCGGCTTCCAGGCCTCCCAGGTGCCGTCGTTGGGGTCGCTGGTGGCGCCGGTGCGGGTCTGAAATTCTATGTTTCCCGCGTTGTAGTTGGAGAGGATTTCGGCGGCAGACAGGGCGCGGCCTTTGTAGATACGGATAGAGTCAATAAAACCGTTGTAGTATCCTCCAGAAGCAGGATAATATCCTATTATAGCTGGAGCAGCATAGTTGGGCACAGAAGAAGTATTTGTTGCTGAAGCAACAGAGATACCGTCAACATAAATATTAAAAACATTACCACTTCTTGTAAGAGCAATATGATGCCAAATATTTTCGCTTAATATATTTGTCGCGCTACTAAATAATATAGTATTGACATTAGCCTCTAAAACTTGGTACTCAAGATCTCCTCCCACGTTTAATTTAAAAAGGGTTCGGTTTTCAGCATTTACATCTTGACCAAAAAATTGTATATGTAGTGGTGGAGTTGAATCTAACGGCTTTGTCCATAAATCTATACTAAAATCCCCTGTCCCAAATGCCCAATTATCGCTATCCCCCACGCTCACATAATCATTCGTCCCGTCAAACATCAGGGCTCCGGCGCCCCAGCGCTTGTTGTTGTCGGTCCAGCCGGTGCCGGCCGCGGCATCTTGGGAGCCGGTAGAGGCAAAGTTAGTCAGGGTGCCGTCTAAGGCCGAGGTGCCTTCGGCGTTATCGGCGGTGGTGCCGGATGTCTCATTAAAGTTCCATTGGGCGACGAGGCCGCTGGAGTTGTATAAAGTTTCCCCGTCGCCGGTGTTCACTCCGCCTTCGGTCCAGTTGAGCGTGTCCCATTGAACGCTGGCGGTAGCGTCCAAGACGGGAGAGGTATAGACAGCGTCCGGCCTTCGGCTCGCCGCGGCCTTGATTTCTTCGGGGGTGAGGGCGCGGCCTTTGAGAATGCGGACTTCGTCAAAGAAGCCGTTAGTTGCACCATTTCCATCTCCGAAAGCACCTATAGTAAAGATTGCCGCAGGGTCTGGCAGTGCATTTGTTGAAATAGCGGTAGTTACAGTTAGCGTCTGGCTTACTCCATTAATAAATATATACAGGTTTGTACCATTTCTAACCAGCGCAACATGATACCACACATTCATTGATGGCGACCATGCAAAAGAGTAATGGGCTTTTATAACATCATTTATAGCAGTAACAAATACTAAATTTGTTGAATTATGATAAAACTCTATATAGTTAGTTCCGATTTCGTGAGTAAAAAGCGCTCTATTGCCTGAAAGAGTCGAATATTTTACCCATGTCTCAAAGGAAAAATTTCCCGTTCCAAATGCCCAATCATCACTGTCGGGAATCGTCACATAATCCCCTGTTCCGTCCAAAGCCAGGACATTGCCCATAAACTGGGTGGCGCCGCTGACTGTGGCCGTGTCCACGAGGGTGCCGTTATGGGCCTTGCCGGAGGAGTCATTGGAGTTGCCGTCAAAGTGCCAGAGGCCCACGGTGTAGGGGTCTGCCGCTGGCTCCTGGTAATAGGACTCTAATTTAGGGGCCGCGCCAGCATCAACATCATTTATCCGGTCAAATACTCCGGGATTAGACACATTGGGGTTAAAATCCGTATCCGCGCTGTGGGTGATTGAGGCGGCCAAGACCGGGTTTATCTGCATAAAGAGAAACACCGTCGCGGTCAATAGCCTGACTATCTTATTCCGGGTTTTTAAGTTTTTATTTCTCATATTTCCCCCTGATATAAGCATACACTATCCTTGCCAAAATAACAATTGCCAAACTACTCAAAGGCCTTGCGCGAATTACTCTAAAGCGCTAATGGACGCGAATCTTTAAACGCTAATTTATGCCAATTAACTATCGACTTTCAGCTCATTATAAAATCCCGATTGACACGATTTCCAGACACGATTGACAGCATCCTTGACAATTGTTATCCGGTATGGTAAATTTATTCTGGAGGTGATAATATGTATCAAACCATACCCGCCGTATACGAACACGGCATATTCCGGCCGCTAAAGAAAGTATCCCTGAAAGAACACCAAAAACTCCTTTTAAGGCTGCAAATCCCCAAAGAAGACTACGAGGCCTTATTAGAGAATTTAGAAATCCTGAATGACCAGAAACAGTTAGACCGGATACACTCCGCGCTTCAGGAGGTAAAAAAGGGTAAAACTTTCTCTCACTCCGACATCTTCGGGCGCCCCCAGCCCAATCGTAAAGAAAGCTATCGTTAAAAATTATCTTTCTCATCTAACACCTTAACCTTTGGCTCTACTTTCGCATACGGCCTGGCCCGCGCCCAGTCAAAATACGCCCCCGGCTCGCCGGATAGGCCGCCGGATGATTTCAAGCCAATAGAACCTTCCCGGGAATTATCCGCTCCCAGAAAGCGTATTTCGGCCTGCTTTTGATAATCCGAATCATATCTTTCAAAAATAATCTCATCTGTTGCCTCTAAGGCGCTAACCTTATAAATATAATCCTCCCAGGGCTTAATCGGAATTCCGGAGTTGACCTTGACCATGTCATTCACGGCAATAGTATGCTCGGCCCCAGGATAACCGGAAGAATAAACTAAATGTTCTGTGGCGTATTCGGGCCGGCTTTCTAAAACACTCTTACCCCACCCCGCCTCCCCTTGGTAAGGGGAGGATTTCTTGACTATGGCCTGGACAGCCGAATTATCGCCTGCCTTAGCCTTAAACTCCAGGATTCCGCTTTTCATTTTGAAAGCCCGGGAAAATATAGAGCAATTTTTAAGCTCCAGATAGCCAGCCTTAAGGCTGTATTTTGATTCTAGGTCTAAGCGCGCCTGCCACTTTTGTTCATCAAGGACAGGAGAATTAAAATCGTCAAAAAACAAGAATACACCTTGGGAATTAGAGGCGTCTTTGGCTTCGGAGTTGCCATAATAGAGATGGATATCTACGCCCTCTTTGGGAATTTGGGGGACCTTGACCCAGAAAAAACCCCCTCCCCTAACCCCTCCCACAAGGGGAGGGGAACTTTGGGAAGCGACCCCTCCCACCAGGGGAGGGGAATTGTGTAAGGTAACCTCTCCCTTAAGTAGAGGGGAACTTGTTTTAACCTCTCCCGCCAGGGGAAGGAAAAACCGTTCTAAATAATAATTTAAGGGGATTTGACCGTCGGCGGCAGTAAAGCGGATGTCGCTATAATCGGCCTTGACTCCTTCTAAAGGCCCAAGTTCTATCTTCAACGGGTAATTAAACAATTCCTTATCAACTCCTTCAACCCTCAATATCTTATGGTATTTGAAGCCGGGCAATTCCTGGTTATAAAAGAGGCGGTTGACTCCGGATGAGTCTTTATAACCCAGGACAAGTTTTTTCAGCCGGCCGTCGTCAGCGATATGGACCCGGAAACGCAGTTGATTGCCGGGGATAAAACCCTCAGTTAACACTTCGCCGCAGACAATCGGGGTATAACTTGAGCCGGCATTAGCGCTCACCTCTAAACGCGCCTCACCCTCAAAATCCCAAGAAGCCCGGATTTCACTTATCAAGCCGCTGGCTTCAACTACCTGGGATTCAAATACTTTCGGCCCTGTCAGATTGTATTCAAAAACAAGGGGCGCCTGCTTTTGAATCTCTTCAACAGCCAGCGCCCCTGTACCAAAAACTAAACCCGCTGAAATCATCCCAATTATAGTTATAATCGTCACATATCTTTTCATCTTCTCTAATGTTATATAGAAATAACCGTCTTATTCCTAATATAACTATATAACATTAGTGCCTAAATAACAATAGCCAAGCTACTCTATCGCCTTGCGCGAAATACTCTATAAATAATGACAAATGACAAAGCACAAAATTCAAAACAAATCCAAAACACAAATGTCAAAACCTATTGATTATTCTGAATAATAGAAGCAAAAATCTTTACTAATGTAGTGTCCCTAACGCTTCTTTACTTTTGATAATCTTCGTCATCCTGAGGAGCGGCAGCGACGAAGGATCTAAAATACGAGATTCTTCGGCTTCGCCT
>LCKE01000035.1 GCA_001001205.1 Parcubacteria group bacterium GW2011_GWF2_45_11
AAATCGGCCTAAGCGCGGTAGTCTGTCCGTCGGCCGCTTTAGGCATGAGGCAATTGGATGAATTTACCGCGCCGGTTCATAATTCCATCGCCAACGTGCCGGAAATGCTTAGGGCCGGCGTGACCGTGGGCCTGGGCGTAGATAACGTTTATGACTTTTATCAGCCGTTCGTTGATGCTGATATGTGGACGGAAATGAGAATGTTACAGGAAGCTTGCCGGTACTATGATTTTGACCAGCTGGTGGAGATTGCCACGACTAACGGCCGAAAAATTTTAACATGATAAAATAGTTCGCGATTCGCGTTTTTGTTCGTGAAAGTCAGCGTCGTCAGCGTTAGTTCGCGAATAGAGCACAAACGACGCGAACATTCACGAACTAACACGGATTGCTGACAATTAAACTATTATACTATTAAACAATTAACTATTATCCTATGACCAAAATCTGGCAATCAAAATCAACCAAACTCCATCCCTTGGTGGAAAAATACACCGTCGGCAACGACTACGAACTGGACAAGCGGCTTTTGCCTTATGACGTGCAGGCCTCTAAGGCCCACGCGCAGGCACTGGCTAAATTAAAAATTATTTCCAAAACCGAATTAGCAAAGCTCACCCGCGGCTTAAATGAAATCCTCAAACTGCACCAGGCGGGCAAATTTGTCATCAAACTTGCAGACGAAGACTGCCACACCGCCATTGAAAATTATCTGATCAAAAAACTTGGACCGCTGGGGAAAAAAATCCATACCGGCCGATCCCGAAACGATCAGGTCCTGGTGGCCACCCGTCTTTATACCCGGAAAAAACTCAAACAAATCAGCCAAGAATTAGTTAAGCTGGAAAAAGTCTTTTTAAACATGGCCAACAAATATCAAAATCTGCCTCTACCCGGCTACACTCATACCCGCCGGGCCATGCCTTCAAGCGTCGGTCATTGGTCCGCCGCTTATTTGGAAGAACTGATTGATGACCATAAACTCCTGGAATCCGCCTATAATCTAAACGACCAAAATCCTTTGGGCGCGGCCGCCGGCTACGGCGTCAACTTCAGGCTGGACAGAAAAATGACCAGCCGCCTGCTGAAATTCAAGCGCACTCAAATTAACTCCCTCTATGCCGTTAATTCACGCGGTAAAACCGAAAGCTACATTTTGGCCGTCAGCACCCAGATCATGATGACGCTCGGACGATTAGCCAATGAAATGATCTGGTTTACCACGCCGGAATTCAATTTCTTCCATTTGCCCTGGGAATTTACCACCGGTTCCTCCATTATGCCTCAAAAAAGGAATCCCGATGTTTTTGAAATCTTACGAAGCAACGTAAGTGTCATTGTCGCCCTGCAAACCCAGATCAAAGACATCAGCAAAAACTTAATCTCCGGTTATAACCGCGACACGCAGCTGACCAAGGAGCCGCTGATTAAAGGCCTGGGCATTACCAGAAGAAGCCTGGAAATCGCCGCCCTGATTATGCCCAAAATTAAACCCAACGCTAAAGTGCTGATCAAATCCCTGACCACCGAAATGTTTGCCAACCACGAAGCCAACAAGCTGGTGAAAAAAGGTATGCCGTTCCGGGAAGCCTACCAGCAGGTTAAAGAGAATCTGGACAAGCTAACCGTGCCTGATCCGGTTAAAGCCATTAAAGAAGTAGTTTCCTTGGGTGGCCCGGGCAACTTGGGCTTGGAAAATTATAAGATTGATAAACCACTTTAATAAATCTTAAGCACTAAATTCTAAATTCTAAACAAATATTAATATTAAAATTCCAATCACTAAAAATTTTTGCCTTTAGATATTTGAATTTTAAAATTGTTTAGGATTTTGATATTAGGATTTAAAATTTTTATTAAATGTCAATAAACCTACAAACTACAATATCAGGCATAAGACTGAAAAATCCCACAATGTTAGCTTCAGGCGTTTTAGGCGTGACTAAAGCCTCATTGATCAACGTAGCCAAAAACGGGGGCGGCGCGGTCGTCAGCAAATCCATTTCCAAAAACCCGCGCCAGGGGCACCCGGCGCCGATCATCACCACCTATGAAGCCGGCATGCTTAATGCCGTGGGTTATTCCAACCCCGGCGCCCTCAAGGCCAAAGAAGAATTCGCCAACATTGATCAAATAGGCAGTCCGGCGATTTTAAGCATTATCGGCCAGGAAGTTGAGGACTTTGTGGAAGTCTGGGAAACTCTTAAAAACTGCGGCTTTAAAGCGATTGAAGTTCCGCTCTCCTGCCCCCACACCCCGGGCTACGGCACCATGGGCGGCCAGCACACGCCGGCGATGGCTGAAAAAATCACCCGCGCCTTAAAACAGGCGGCCGACGTCCCCGTGATTATTAAAGTTTCCCCCAATGAAAATATGGTAACGGTCGCCCGCGCCGCCGTTGAAGCCGGCGCCGACGCCATTACCGCAGTCAACACCATGGGACCAGGCATGATTATTAATATTGACGTCCATAAGCCCATCTTGGGCTTTGGCATGGGCGGCGTTTCTGGCGCGGCCTTAAGACCGGTAGCGGTCCGTTGCGTTTTTGATCTTTATAAAGCCGTTAAGATTCCCATTATCGGCTGTGGCGGCGTTACCACCGGCAGGGACATGATTGAAATGATGATGGCCGGCGCCATTGCTGTTCAGATCGGCACGGCCATTTACAGCCGAACAGTTCAAGCCTTTAAACTGATTGTTGACGAAGCAACCGACTGGCTCAATAAACAAGGCTATAAAAAAATAACCGACATCATCGGTTTGGCACATAGATAATACTTAAATTATCATACACACCTCCCCTTTTTTGGTAAACGAAAAAACAACTGAATTTAAATGACTCCTGAATAAAATATCTGTCAAGCCTAACCCCACAAATTACCCAACCCGTTGTTCTGCCCGTCGCTGACATTGTTGATGAAAGTCCTAATTATAAAACTTTTGTTTTTGATTATGAGCTTAAAGCCAGGCCCGGACAATACCTCATGCTCTGGCTACCGGGCGTGGATCTAAAACCGTTTTCCGTAGCCTGGCAGTCTAAAAAACAATTCGGCCTGGCCGTCATTAAAGTTGGTCCTTATACAACTGAACTGTTTAAAATTAAAACTGGCGAACGGCTGGGCTTTAACGGACCCTATGGCAACGGCTATAATTTACAGGGCAAGAAGTTGCTGTTAATCGGCGGCGGTTCAGGCCTGGCTTCCGTCACGTTTTTGGCCCAAGCCGCGCGCGAGCAGGGTTTGGCCGTGGATTTTGTGCTGGCCGCTAAAACCGCCGACAAAATCATTTACCAATCCTGGCTGGAAAAACTGGGGGTTAAAGTTTATCACCGTTTTCAAAATCAAAAATATGAACGAGCCTGGCAGCTGATTGAAGACCTGGCTGAACAAAATAATTATGACGCCATTTACGCCTGCGGCCCGGAACTGCTTTTGGAAAAAATCGTGGACCTGGCGCTGCTTAAAAAAATTTTCTGTGAAATTTCCATTGAACGCTATATGAAATGTGGCATCGGCATCTGCGGCTCCTGCGCCATTGATCCCCTGGGTATTTGCTTGTGCCAGGCCGGGCCGGTAGTCAGTGCCGAGTTCGCCAAAAAAATCACGGAATTCGGCAAATTTGAACGGCTCGCCAGCGGTGAAAAACACTATTTTAAAAAATAAATCCAAAACATTAAAAAGTTTAGAGTTTAGAAATTGGAGTTTAAAAATGAAAACTATGCAACCCTACAAACAACAATTCATTGATTTCCTCGTGCACAACCAGGCTTTGCAATTCGGCGATTTTACCTTAAAAAGCGGCCGTCAGTCCCCTTACTTTATCAATACCGGCGTTTTTGAAAGCGGTCAGGCCATCGGTAAACTTGGCTACTTCTACGCTTCGCTGATTAAAGAAGAATTCGCTGACAACTTTGACGTAATTTTCGGCCCGGCTTATAAAGGCATCCCCTTGGCAATCACCGCGGCCATTGCCCTGAATAACGACTTTGGCTTAGATAAATTTTACACTTTCAACCGCAAAGAAATTAAAGATCACGGCGATAAAAAAATCATTGTCGGCCATAAACTGAAAGCCGGCGAGCGGGTGGTGATTATTGACGATGTGATTACTGATGGCGGGACTAAATTTGAAACCGTAGAACTGATCAACGGCCTGGCTCCGGTTGAATACGCCGGCCTGGTGGTGGCGGTTAACCGCCAGGAAAAAACCGCCGACGGCCTGGACGCCTTTAAAAACATCGAAAATCGGCTACATTTTCCAGTCAGGGCCATTGTCAACATCAATGAGATTGTAGAATATCTGACCGGCAAAAAAATTGACGGACAAATTTATTTAACCGCGGACAAAGCCCGGGAAATTAAAGCTTATTTAAAAAAATACGGCGTAAATTAATCAATGATTCTTTAATTATGAATTACCAAAAACGCTCAGAGTTAACCGGCAACCCAACCGCCAAAAAACTGTTCGCCACTATGGAACAAAAGCAGACTAATTTATGTTTAGCCGCTGACCTGGCTGACTGGAACAAGCTGACTGAACTGGTAAAAAAAGTCGGCCATAAAATCTGCGTTTTAAAAACTCACCTGGATATTATCAATAATCTTCCCGCCGACTTTATTGATCAACTGATCAAACTAAAAAACTTATACGACTTTTTGATTTTTGAAGACCGCAAGTTCGCTGATATCGGCCACACCGTGCAAAGGCAATATGCCGGCGGTTTTTATAAAATCGCCGACTGGGCTGATATAATCAACTGCCACATTCTACCCGGTCCGGGCATCATTGAGGGTCTACGAGAAATCGGCCTGCCCAAAGGCCAGGGGCTTTTACTGCTGGCGCAGATGAGTTCGGCCGGCAATCTTTTGACTGATGATTACGCTCATCAAGCCGTGGAGCTGGCCAAAAAATACGATGATTTCGTCATCGGCTTTATTGGTATGAGAAAAATGATCGACGATGATAAATTCATCAACCTGACGCCGGGCATTCAACTCACTGAAGGCGGCGATAATTTGGGCCAACAGTACAATACGCCGGAAAACGTGATTAAAAACGGCTCGGATATCATCATTGTCGGCCGGGGAATTTATGAAGCTGGCGATCCGTTAACCGAAGCTGAAAAATACCGCACTGCAGCCTGGCAGGCTTATCAAAATATTCAATAAATGCTATAATTGGTTAAACTTACGTATGGAGCGGACAATTTATGTTCCGCTTTTCAAATATATAAATCAGGAAGCGGCTTCCAAACGATAAATTCTGCAGGTTAAGTCTGACTTAATTGAAAATCAACAAAGTTTGGTCTTGGGAATTTGTGATTGGTGATTTTTTTGCAAATTGTTATTTGGAATTTGTAACTTTTTTCTTATGTATCTCCAAAAGCTGGAAATCCAGGGCTTTAAATCCTTTGCCGAAAAGGCTTTTTTGGAATTTAACCATGACTTAACGGCTATTGTCGGGCCCAACGGCTCGGGCAAATCCAATGTCAGTGACTCGGTCCGCTGGGTCCTGGGCGAACAAAGCCTCAAGCTTCTCCGGGGCAAAAAGGCCGAAGACGTCATCTTTGCCGGCTCCCACAAAAAACCGCGCCTGGGTTACGCCGAAGTCAGCCTGATCTTAAATAATGAGGACGGCCAGGCGCCGATTGATTATCGGGAGGTGGTCATCACCCGCCGGATTTTTAGAAGCGGCGAAAGCGAATATCTGATCAACAAAAACAAGGTCCGTCTGACCGATATCCAGCTGCTTTTGGCCAAGTCCAATTTCGGGCAAAAAACTTACTCCATCATCGGCCAGGGCATGATTGACGGCATTCTCACCTCTTCCCCGGCGGAACGCAAAGAATTCTTTGACGAAGCCACCGGCGTTAAGCAATTCCAGATAAAAAAAGACCAGGCAATAAATAAACTGGAGCGCAGCCAGAATAACTTAAACCAAAGCCGCCAGGTTCTGGAAGAAATAGAACCTCGTTTAAAATCGCTGACCAGGCAGGTTAAAAAATTGGAAAAAAAGGAAGAAATTTTAAAAACCCTGAGTGAGCTCCAGCTCCGTTATTACTCCTGCTTGCTAAACGGCTTAAACGCCGAAGAAACAAAATACTCAGCCGAACTGAACGGGCTGGCAAGCCATAAACAAAACCTGGAAAACGACCAGCGCCAACTGCAGCAAGCCATTGAACAACGGCAAATTCAGGATACCATCGGCCAGGCCTTTCAAAAATTACAGGCGGAATATTCCAAAGCCAATGCTCAAAAAAACGATCTCTTAAAAGAGCTGACGGTTATCCAAGGCAAAATAGATTTGGATTTAACCAAGAACGGCAAAACCGATCTGGTCTGGGCGCAAAATAAAAAAACGGAAATCTTAAACAACCTTAAGGATCTGCAAAATCAGATTATCAATAATAAAAATCTGATCGGCCGCCTGAACAATCAGCTCACGGAAAAAACCGTCACCCAGCAGGGCATCCTGGACGATTATCGCCGGCTGCAGCAGGATTTATTGGAAGCGCAAAAAAAGCTTTCTCAAAACGAAATATTCACCTTTGGCAAAATCAGCAGCCACCTCAACGATCTGTACCAAAAACAGGAACAATTTTTGGCAACGCTGGAAAAAATCACTGAACTCGGCCAGCTGGCTGAACTTAAACACCAGGCTCAAGCCATCGCCCAAGAAATCAAATGGCTGACGCATAAACTTTCGGAAAACGGCAGCTCCGACTCTTCCGCGCTGATAAAGATTCAGGAAAAACTTAACCAGTTTTTAACCTCCAAGGATTCACTGGTCAACGAAATTCAGGAGCTAAAAACCGCCTGGGAAACGGCCAAACAAAAAAATCACTTTCTTGAGGAACAAAGCGATAAATACGCCCTGGAACTTAAAAAAATTGAAACGGAAATTTCCCAAAGCCAAAGTAGCGGTTCGGAAATCAAAAAGGAACTGCTTAAGCAAAAACAGAACCTGGAAAATAGCCTGGCCAAACTGAACGAAAACCTGGGCGTTTTACAGACGCAGCTTGACGATTTTTCCCAAGACCAGGAAAACAGCCGCCAGGAAATATTTAAGCTGCAAAAAAAATTAAGAGACTCGCAGGCCAAATTGAACAGCCTCAATTATGATTATAATGACTGTAAAATTAATTTGGCCAAGATTGAAACGAAAAAAGAAGAATTGGAAAAAGAGATCGCCGCGGAAATAAAAAATGATTTCCAGCCCCTGGCCGAGCTCCTGAAACTTGATTTAACCGAAGCACTGGCCGAAATCAACCGCTTAAAAAACCAGCTGGCCGTCATCGGCGGCATTGACCAGGAGGTCCTGGCTGAATATCAAGAAGTCAAAAAGCGTTACGACTTTTTAAACGAACAGGTCACGGATATGGAGCAGGCCATTAAATCCTGCCACGCAATCATTGAGGATCTGGACGATAAAATTAAAAACCAATTTGAAGAGGCGTTTGAAAAAATCAACCGTGAATTTGAACACTTTTTCAAAATTTTATTCAACGGCGGCCAGGCAAAATTAATTCTAAAAAAGATACCCGCGCCGGAGGCGGCGGAAACGCCGGCCGCTGATAATGGTGATGAAAAAACGGAAACCGTTACGGCCGGCAAAAAAGCGGATGAGCAAACGGACGATCGGGCCCGGCAGGAAAATAAATACGAATATGGCATAGATATTCAGGCGACGCCCCCGGGTAAAAAACTCAAATCGTTAAACGTCCTTTCCGGCGGAGAAAAAGCCTTAACTTCCATCGCCCTGATTTCCGCCATTATTGCCAATAACCCGTCGCCCTTCGTTATCCTGGATGAAGTTGATGCCGCCCTGGACGAAGCCAATTCCCAGCGCTTCGCCGAAATTGTTCAGGAATTATCGGACAAAACCCAATTTATTTGCATTACTCATAACCGCGCCACTATGGAACGCGCCGCCATTTTATACGGCGTGACCATGGGCAACGACGGCGTTTCCAAATTACTCTCCCTTAATCTGGCTGAGGCGGAAAAAGTCGCGGAATAAAAAAGGGCGCCAACTGGACCCACCAAACTTCAAAACTTCATCAAAACTTCAAAACTTCAATAGTTGACAAACTAATCCCTTTATTATAATATTCAGCAAGTCACGAAACCTTGCTCGATTTTAGGAAACTTAAGGCATAATGGCCGGATTTCTTAGATCATCTTTAATTACTTTAAATTACCTAAATTTCATGTTAGCCATTAAATTTTCGCGCGTCGGAAAAAAGAAAAAACCGACTTACAAAATAATCGTGCTGGAAAAGGGCGACGATCCCTGGGGCAATTATCTGGAACAGGTCGGCAATTACAACCCCCACACCAAAGAAGCCAGCCTTAAAATCGACAGAATAAAGTATTGGATTGACAAGGGCGCTCAGCCCTCTGCCTCAGTTAATAACCTTTTAATCAAACAAAACGTGATTGAGGGGGCCAAACAAAAATCCGTCAGAATCTCCAAAAAAAGAGCGGCAAAAAAAGAAGGCAAAAAAGCCGAGGAAGTAAACAAGGCCGCCGCTCAAAAACAAGCTTTGACTGACCAAGCCGAAGTTCAGGCTCCCGCGGAAGAAAAACCCGCGGCGGCCCAAGAGGGAAAACCCGCAGAAGCTCAGGCAACAGACGCGACCAAAGCAAAACCGGCCGCAAAAGAAAAGACTGAACAGCCTCAGAAACTGGAAAAATCATAAAAACCGGCCCGACTAAACGCCGGTTGACAAGGCCTTGATCATAGTGTATATTCCCTAATAATTATCAGTTCATAAACAAATTATCATAAACCTTACTAGTCAATCGTTTAGGATAGTTTGTCAGGATTGATTATAAATAATTAACCGTAAAGAAACATGGCTAAAGAGTTAGATCAGGATTTCCTGGAGTTTGTCGTTAAAACTCTGGTTGACAATCCAAATGACGTTCAAGTAGAAAGAACCATTGATGAAATGGGAGTTCTCTTGACTCTCAAAATCAATGCGGCAGACATGGGACAGATCATTGGCCGTCAGGGCCAGACTGCCCGCGCGCTTCGCACCTTGCTCAGGGTAGTTGGTGCAAAAAACAACGCCAGGGTTAACCTTAAAATCTATGAACCGGAAGGTTCACACAGGCCGGCTCCCAGAGCCAGACAGGCAGAAACCCAAGAGGTTGACACCAGCGCTGTTGATGACTTAAAGTTATAAACTTTAAAAACTCAAAATAATAAAAGCAGCGACCAGGAAATATCCGAGTCGTTGCTTTTTGTATTGCCGGGAACAAATTTCTGTGATTTAATATAAATGCTATTAACTGACAAAAAACCAGCCGGAGCGCGCCTAACTCTTATAAATTATGGAGTGAGTTTGGACTGAGCCATGCGCTGACTATTCTTAATTCTATGCAATACGACATCATCACCATTTTCCCCAAAATCCTTGATGCCTACTTTAACGAATCAATTCTCAAGCGGGCGCAGCAGGCCAGGCTCATTAACATTAAAACTCACGACTTGCGCGATTACACCGCCGATAAGCACCGCTCGGTTGACGACGCGCCTTACGGCGGGGGCCCGGGCATGGTTTTGATGGTGGAGCCGATTTATAAATGCCTAAAAAAAATAAAACGTCAAAAAAAATCGCGAGTGATTTTATTAGACCCAGCCGGCAAACAGTTTGACCAAAAAATGGCGGAAAAATTTTCCAAGCTGGATCAGCTGGTTTTTATCTGCGGACGCTATGAAGGCATTGACGCCCGCGTTGATAATTTGATTGACGAAAAAATCTCTGTCGGGCCGTACGTTTTATCCGGCGGCGAGCTACCGGCCGCCATTATCATTGAAGCTACGGCCAGGCTCCTGCCCGGCGTTTTAGGCAAGATTGAATCCACCGAGTATGAAACCTTTGCCGGAGAAAAATCGGACGTGGTGGAATATCCGCAATACACCCGGCCGGAAAATTTTAAGGGAATGAAAGTGCCGGAAATTCTGCTATCGGGAAATCACAAAGAAATTGAAAAGTGGCGCCAAAGTAAACAAAAATAATCATCTAATAAAGCTTGGCGCAAAAAATTATTTTCCAGCAACGCTGGATTTTTTATTTTCTTGACCGCTTGCGCCCCGGCGACCTGCCTACTGGTCTTTGGCTCAAAGACCTAAGACTTGAGGAACAGGCAAGTGACCGTGCCGGGGGAATTAATGAAGGCGGGCTTTGAAACTCCGAGCCACCTACTTCTTAAAAAATCATAAAAAAACAACCTCTTAAAGCCGGTAATCTGATAAACGATTATTTTTTATAATCTTAATATTCCGCCACGATAGTTTCGCCGTCAACCACCTTTTGACCCGCCTGAACCTTGAGTTCCAAATTACCCGGCAATAATAAAACCACTTGGGAGCCTAAAGTGATCCGGCCAAAAATCTCGCCTTTTAAAACGGACTGGCCGGCCTTGACGTCGCTTTTGATCCGGCGGGCCGCCTGGCCGGCCACCTGAATAACCCCCACGCTCAGTCCCTCGCCTTTGATAATGGTGAGCATTTTTTCATTAAGATTAACCAGCTCGGACTTGTTCTTAGCCGTTAAAACATTTTTAAATTTTCCCGGAAAATATTGCTGGCGGCTGATGACGCCGTCAATCGGCGACCGCTGAACATGGACGTCTTTAAGATTCATTTCCACCAGCAGGATCCAGACAGGCGGATTTAATTCATTAACCGCCAGAATGTTTTTAAGGCCGTCCTTAAAAAAAGTCAGGTCCGGACCGTCAACTTTAGTTACGGCGATAAGTCTGCCGTTAGCCGGGGAAACTATATTCCGACCCGGAGGGATTGTTCTGGCGGGTGCGCGGTTGATAAACATTAAAAAACCGTAACATAAAACCGCCGCAAACGCAATAATA
>LCKE01000036.1 GCA_001001205.1 Parcubacteria group bacterium GW2011_GWF2_45_11
TGCGGACTCTGGAATTATCATCTCACGATGAAATGCTAATTCCAGAATCTCCAGGGAGATTCTAATTTGGTAACTTTTTATTAAGCAACAGGTCTATTGATTTAATTCATTATTTTTATTATCATTTTTGGGTTTTTGTAAAATAATTTCGTTTATCAGGTTTTTGGTATTTTCTTTAACTCTTTCGTTTATTTCTTTGATTCTTCTGGCAAAATCGCTGGAGCCAATATCTTTTTCAAATTTGTAATAGCCGTTAAAATCGTGATAGCTTTTATAGTCATTTTTGTATTTTGAAGAATTACAGAAAAAATTTATTATTAAAGCTGGATTTTTTTCAAATTCCATTTCATCAAATTGGCCGATTTTAACATAGCACTTGTTCCCATTTTTATTAAATGAGTATCTTATTTTGCTTTCTTCGGCTGGCTTTTCCTTAGGAAGTGAGTTTAGCTTCTTTTTAATTTCTAAATTAAGTTCTTCTATCTTTTCCAGTTCGTCAATAATAAAATTATGTGTTCTGGTGATGTAGCCGGTATACCTGCTTCTTTCATAAATAACAGGTTCAAAATTAGCTTTTATTTTATAAGGTTCCTCGTGTTGTTCTCTGATTTTATTCATTTCGTCAACAACTAAAGAAAACCCCCACAAGTCCATTATTCTTTTTTTGTCTTTTCGTAGTTCTTCCAATAATTCATCTTTTTTGTAGACAGCTAAATATATTAGTTCAAGGTTAATCCAATGACCCCAATAAGTAGTTGACTTCTTTGCCTCAAATTTTTTACTTTCTTTATAGTATTCATTCATTGAGGGGGAAAATATAAACGCTTCCATTAAATCCGGATAGTCTTGTTTTTCAGAAACAAAATCTTTGACTATTTTTTTATAACCATTTTCGTATAGATTTCTTACTATATCCTCTAAGGCGCTATTTAGATTTTCCGTTTGGGTTAAATTTGAATTTCTATCATTATTTTCATATTGTTGATAAACTTCTATTGTTTTTTTTAGGCTTTCATAGGACAATTTTTTATTTTCAATAATCCTAAATAATTTGTCTTTGGCTTTTAGAATTTCATCATCAGCTTTGTCCCTTATTTTTTGCAGTTTTTCCTGCTCCTTGCTGTATTCGGAAAGTATTTTATTTTCTATAACCTGATAGATTTTGGGAGTTTCCTTGATGTATTTTATATAATCGGCAATACCCAAATAAAAACTCCAGTCGGATTTTTCATTGATAAATGACTTGTATTTCCTATCAAGTGAGTTTATTAGGTTTTGGCTCATTTTGGAGGGTTTAATTAGGTGTTATCTTATTTTCAGTATATTTGATATAATAATATAGAATATGGCATAATTTAGCAATTTTGAATAAAACAATGTAATAAATAACATATTATAAAATCGCCTAACCCTTATAGCAATATAAGGTATGGCCTTAAATCCACAACGACAGAGATGGTCTTCCGACCAGCACTTCGTCGTTGTGGTCTGTGTTCCGAAAGGACACAGGGTAGTTCCGAAAGGGGCTATCGCTGGTATCGGGAGACTTTTTCTGTTCCCGTCCGGCAGTAATAAAACCACAACGACACTATGAACCAAAAAGAAATAAATCGGTCAGTTTTTGAGCGAAACATTAAAAGAGGCTTAGACGCTGGCATTATCAGTTTTAACGAAAATGAATTACGAATAGCTTATAATTGCTCAAATAATTTCAAAACATCTTTTCAAAATCCCGAAGAAAAAGTTCGGGCTTCTTATTTTTCCGAGTTAATTTTAGATTACGGCTATCAGCCACAAAAAATTGGAGTAGAAATAATAGTCCCCCGAAGAACTCCCAATGACAGAGCGGATATTATTGTTTATGAGGATGACGAGCTTAAAAAGCCTTACTTGGTGGTAGAGTGCAAAAAAGACGGAATTACCGACGCTGAATACAGACAGGCCATTGAGCAGGCCTTTGGCAACGCTAACAGCGTCAGGGCTAAATTTGCCTCCGTGGTGGCTGGTAATACCAAGACAGCCTTTGATGTTTCCGGCTTTAAGCCGAGCGAAAGAACTAAAAATGTTATTTCCGATATTCCGGTTAAATACGGCAAAGCTCCTAAATATCGTTTTATTAAGGGCGAGGATGGTAAGGATTTAGAGGAAGTTTCCAGAGATGAGCTTATTAGGTCATTAGAAAAAGCCCACGATACTGTCTGGCAGGGTGGCAAGCTCGCTCCAACAACGGCTTTTGATGAAGTATCTAAGCTTCTTTTTTGCAAACTAAAAGATGAAAAAATAACCGCTAAGGGCAAGACTTATTTATTTCAAATCGGAACTCACGAATCACCGGAAGAAGTTTATAAAAGAATTGATTCAATTTATCAAAAAGCTAAAAAGGAAGATTCCAAAGTTTTTAAGGAAGATATAAGGTTAGACCCTAAGGTTGTTTATAATGTGGTTGAACATTTACAGTCATTGGCGATTGGCAAAATTGACTTAGACACAAAGGGAGTGGCCTTTGAGAGGTTTATGGAGGATTTCTTTAGAGGTAAAATGGGACAGTTTTTTACGCCCAGACAGATTATTGAGTTTTGCATTAAAATGCTTAATCCGGAAAGGGGTGATACTGTATTAGATCCCGCTTGCGGTAGCGGTGGATTTTTATTAAACGCTATGGATTCAGTTAGGAAATTTGCCGAGGCAAATTACGACGAAAACGAAGCTTGGCAACATTGGCATAATTTTGCGGCCAACAATTTATACGGCATAGAAATAAACGACCAGATAGCGAGGGTTTGTAAAATGAATATGATAATCCACGACGACGGCCATACCAATGTTATCAGCACTGATTCCTTGTCGGATTATTCGGAAATAAAGAAAATTCATCAAAATTTCAAAAAGGACTATTTTGATATTATTTTAACCAATCCTCCGTTTGGTGCGACAGTTAAAAATAGCGAAAAGGACTACTTAGACCATTACGAATTAGGCAAGGATAGGGATAACCAAAAAACAGAAATTTTGTTTATTGAGCGGTGTATTGATTTTGTTAAGCCAAAATCAGGTCGTATCGCCATAGTTTTACCAGACGGAATTTTAACTAACTCTACCTTGCAATATGTCAGGGATTTTATAATGGAGCGTTGCGAAATTATGGCAATAGTATCTTTGCCACAAATTGCTTTTACTCATTTTGGAGCAGGCGTTAAATCCTCTTTAGTTTTCTTAAGAAGAAAAGCTGATAATGAAAAGCTAAAAGAATATCCGATTTTTATGTCTATTGCCGAGCATATCGGTTATGACGCTACCGGCCGGAAAGACCCTGAAAACGATTTTGAAATTATCCTTGAGGAATACAAAAAATTTCAAAAAAAACCAAAAGAATATGCTGGATGTTAAGGCAAATAAATGTTTTATAATTTGGAGTAATGAAATCAAAGGGCGTTTTGACCCATTGTTTTTGAGATACCAAAAACAAAAAAATAATTATAAATTTGATTTGGTAAAACTTAATGATTTATTAAAAACAAAACCCCAATATGGAGCTAATGAGATAGCCATTGACGGGGACCCTAATACAGGCACGAGGTATATTAGAATTACTGATATTGATGAGTTTGGCAATCTTAAAAAAGCAAGTTGGCAAACCGCAAAAACTATTGAAGGAAAATACTTACTTGAAGAAAATGATATTTTGTTTGCGAGAAGTGGGGCAACAGCTGGTAAATCTTTTATTTATAAAAAAAAGTTTGGCAAAGCAATTTTTGCGGGCTACTTAATAAAATTCAAAATCAATGAGGAAAAAGCCAACCCTAAGTTTATATTTTATTACACACAATTAAAACCATACAAAGAATGGATAAAATCTATTCAAAGACCATCTGGGCAACCAAATATAAACTCTGAAGAATTTAAGGAAATTGACATACCATTACCTACATTAAAAACACAAGGCGAAATAGTGGAAATAATGCAGTCCGCCTATAGTAGAAAAGTAGATAAAGAGAAAGAGGCGGAAAATATCCTAAACTCCGCCGATGATTATATTTTGGAGGAATTAGAGATAAAAACAACAAAGTCCGAAGATAAAAAATGTTTTTGCATTAATTTTAATGACGTTGTAAATAATAGATTAGACCCTGATTTTTATAAATCAAAAATTTCATTTGTAAAAAATAAATCAAAAAAAATAAATCAAAAATGTTTAATGCTTGAATTGGGAAAGGTTTGCGATATTGAGAAAGGAACATCTATTACAAAAGAAAAAATTTCAGAAGGTAAAATACCAGTAATTGCAGGAGGACAACAACCAGCTTATTATAATAATCAAAATAATAGAGAAGGTAAGACTATAACTGTAAGTGCTTCTGGTGCTTACTCGGGATTTGTAAATTATTTTGATTTCCCCATTTTTGCTTCTGATTGCACGACAATTAAGGCAAAAGATGAAAATAAACTATTAACTGAATTTGTTTTTTATATACTAAAATCAAAACAAAGAGATATTTATAAACTTCAAAGAGGTGCCGGACAACCACACGTGTATGGAAAGGAGCTGGCAAAAATAACAATACCTATACCGTCGTTAGAAATTCAGAAAAAGTTAACGGAAGAAATTAGAGAAAGAATAACCCAAGCAAACGAGCTAAAAGAAGAGGCTAAAAACGGAATTGAAAAAGCCAAACAAGAAGTTGAAAGAATTATTTTAGGTTAAAAAAATTAAATAGTAATTCTATGCCTATTTTCCAAATAAAAAATAAAAAGGTGGCTCAAGTATCTTTTGACTTGAATTATTTTAATAACGAAGCAGATTTACGGGATTTCTTTGCAGACAATCTTGAGGATTTACTTGGTATGCGTTTTTTAGCAAAAGAATACTCTACAACAGATGGCAGAATTGATACATTAGCCATTGATGAAACAAATGCTCCTGTTATTATTGAATATAAGTGGGGTCAAAATGATGCCATATTTACGCAAGGATTATTTTACTTTAATTGGCTACGGAAAAATAAAAAACATTTTGACCTTTTAGTGGCAAACAAATTAGGCAAAGAGGTAAAAGTTAATTGGAGCAGTCCCAGAGTTGTGCTTGTTTCGCAAGGATTTGATAACAGGACTATAATTGCCGTCCAAGAGGTGGATTATGTTGAACTTATTAGATACACACCCTATAAGCAAGATATTTTATATTTGGAAACTGTTTACAGCCCCAATAAAACACAGGCATTAAAAGAACAGGTTAAAACGCCAACAGGAGAAACTTATGATATTAACTATCATCTGAATAAATTAAGCCCAGAGATTAAAGAAATTTTTTATAAGCTTCAAGAAAAAATAAAGTTTTTGCCGAGCGTTGACGAAGTCGCAAACCAAAAAACAGGTATTACTTATAGAACGACAAAAAGCTTTACACGGTTTGAATTTGGCAAGAGTTATATCAATGTTTTACTACGAGAGCCAAAATACAATGACCCGAAAAAGTTCGTAAAGGATGTTGCCTCTTTTGGGTGGGGGTATAAGGGTATGGTGAAAATTAAATCAATAAGTGAAATAAATGATGTTTTTGATTTAATTAAACAATCTTACGAGCAAACTTTGTAGTCAATGGAAAACTTCCGACAATAAGGTTTATCCACAAGGCCATTGACTTTTAATAGGTTTTAAGGTATTATCTCAATGAAGTCGCCTGTGCCTCCCTTAGGCTTTCGGGTCTAAGGGAGTGTGCAGGTTTTTTGATTTCTTGATATAATGGCTTAAATAGCTATAAAACCATAATTTTATGAACCATAACGATAGGGTTTGCATCTTCGTAGACGGGGGCAATTTTTACCACTTAGCTTTAAGGAAGCTTAACCTAACTGAGTTAGATTTTAATTTTGATAAATTTGCCGAATTTTTGGTTAATGGCCGGAAGACAATTGAACAAGGCAAGCGTTATTATATCGGAACAGTAATGGAAAAAGAGGGCGACCTTAAAAGCAAAGAGGCAATGTCCAAGCAAACTACCTTATTTTCGGAGTTAAAAAATAATAATTGGGAAATTAAAACCAGCAAGCTAAAGAAAAGAAACGAAGAGATAACGATTGATAGCAGGGTTGCTGATTATGAAAATCTATTAAAGCTTGGCATAAGAAAAATACGCTATGAACGGTTAAGAGAGAAAGGCATTGATGTTAAAATAGCCACTGACTTAATTGTCGGGGCTGTTGATGATAAATACGATATTGCCATTGTTGTTAGTTCTGACACGGATATTGTTCCGGCGATTGACTGGGTTAGAAACCGAAAAAAGAAAACCGTTGAATATGTTGGTTTTTCCATACCTGATAAAATTGACGATAAAAAATCCACCAAGCCGTCGTTTGGCCTTATTGATAAAACAGATATTCAGAGAATTTTAGTTGTATCAGATTTGAAACCTTTTATTAAAGAGACTTTATTTAGCTCAGGTAAATAAAAACAAGGGGGTATCTAAATTTGACAAAATGGCCAAAAAGAATAAAATTGCCAAAGAATACATTATACCAAGTTCAAGTTTTATTGCTATTTGTTTATTGATTTTAATACCAATAGCTATTATTGAACCGAGCATTGCGGAGTGGCTCTTCGGTATTGCGTTATTTATAGGGGGTGTATTTTTTACCTGCGTTAAGGGGCTACGCGAGGCAACAATGGATAAATGGATGAATGTTCATTATTTGGTTCATTGGGGCATAATATCATTATTTATTTTAAGTATATTTTATTATTTATTTTATTTTTTGAAAAATTTCAAAATTGATTTTAATATAATTCCAAAAGAAAATAATCAATAACAGTATGAAACCAATAATACAATTCGCTATTATTTTAATCATTGGCTCAGTTATAGTTTTAGGAACTACTTCATTGGTTAATCTAATAAGAGAGCCTGAAATAAAAGTTTCTGAAAAAATTGTAGAAGTTAATAAAGTTATAAGGCAACCTGATTGTGGAAATAATTTTAATGATTATCAATTTTTAGTAAATAAAGGTCAATTTTTAACACTGGTAAAAGAAAAAAATACCTATGCTTCAAATGGTGCTTTTATCAATGGTTTTAATGTTAATATCAATAGAAGTGGCGACGGCAAGATAGCTTGTGGTTTTCTCTATATAAAAACCAGAATAAACGGTAAAGGTTTGGATGAAAATTATGATAGCGTATACATAAATCCTAATGGATTTGGCGGTCAAATTTTAAGGACTAAATCATTGAGTATTGAAAATAAGGAAGAAAATAAAACGCAAGTCTTACTACCACTTAATTCAATATCTTATTTACCAACCCTGCCATATAATCCTAATGCTCAAGATTATGAAATATCCAACTGGGTAAATTTACTTAACACGGGCGATAAGGTTAATTTTCAAATCGGCTTATCGGCTTTGGATTCAAGGGGTTATATTGACGAGATAACTTTAGCTTATAAATGTTGGGATTCTTCTACTGGCCAAGAGACCCAAGACTGTCAGTTAAGTTTAGATAAATAATTAGCTTAATTTTGGGGTATAAATATAAGCCTTAGTTTCCTTGAAGTAAGTTATAATATCGTTTACTGTGTGGAGCCAAGAAATCCTGCAACCCTCGTGGTTGGCGGATTTCTTTTTGATTTGTGAAAAGGAGGGATTAGAACCTGCCTCGCCCAGGTTTTGGCCTGGCGGGCGGGCAGAAGCGAGACAGGCCCCGCGTTTGTTGGGGGAGTTTTTTGCTTGACAAGAAAATGCCGATGGCATACTATATCAATATAAATTGATATAGTATGGAACCAAAATGTTGCCTCAATAAACAAACCATAAAAGAAGTCGGCCAGACGGCTGCGCTTTTGAAGATCGTAGCCGAGAAAAACCGGTTAAAGATCCTCTGTACCCTTAAATCCGGCGAGCGGTGTGTTTGCGATATCTGGCAGGATTTGGATATTCCCCAGAATCTTGTCTCGCATCATCTTAAGGTGCTTAAAGATGCCGGACTCATTGATTTTCGAAAGGACGGCCTCAAGATGATCTATTGGATCAAGAAAAAAGAGATGAGCAAGTTTAATTCATTACTAAATAATTTTTTACAATCCTATGAATAAAACAATCGAAGTTATCGGTTCGGGTTGCCCGACGTGCAAGAAACTTTATAAAGAAACCCTCAAAGCGGTTAGTGATCTTGGTTTAGAGATTAAGGTGGAATATATCAATGATGTACAAAAAATCATCAGTATGGGCATTATGCAAAGCCCCGTTTTAGCCGTTAACGGTAAGCCTGTTTTAGTTGGTTTCACGCCGGATATGGAAAAAATTAAAAAAGCAATCCAGGACAACCTATAATTATGAACATTTTTTATCCCATTCAGCTCTTGGCCGATTGGCTGACTTATTCTGTCTTTTGCATAGTCTCAGATACCACGCTTGCCTGCGCGGTCAATTTTTTTATTTACGACACGATCAAGATTTTTATTCTGCTTATCGTCATCATTTTTGCCGTTTCTATCATTCGTTCATTCCTGCCTCCAGAAAAAATCCGCTTCATTCTTTCGCATAAGAATAAATACACCGGCAATGTCATTGCTTCTTTACTCGGCATCATCACGCCATTTTGTTCCTGTTCGGCCATTCCATTATTTCTCGGATTCGTTCAAGCTGGCGTGCCCTTGGGAACGACTTTCTCTTTTCTCGTGGCCTCGCCCATGATTAACGAAGTCGCCTTGGTATTACTTCTCGGTCTGTTTGGTTGGAAGATCGCTTTGATTTACATTGTGAGTGGTCTTGTTATTGCTATCCTGTCCGGCACGGTTATCGGCAAAATGAAAGTTGAAAATTTAGTGGAGTCTTTCGTCTACCAGAATTCAATCAATGCAAACGCTGATCAGCCAAACATGACTTGGTCAGACCGGTTTGCTTATGCCAAAAAATATACTTGGGACATCATTAAAAAAGTCTGGCCGTTTATTATCATCGGCATCGCACTTGGCGCTTGGATACACGGCTATGTGCCAACCGACTTTTTAGCCAGGTACGCCGGTGCGGACAAGTGGTTTGCCGTGCCGTTGGCCGTTCTGATCGGCATACCGCTTTACTCCAACGCCGCCGGCATTATTCCGCTGGTGAGCGCTTTGACCGAAAAAGGTGTGGCCATGGGTACGACGCTGGCTTTTATGATGGCGGTCACCGCCTTATCCTTGCCTGAGTTTATGATTCTGAAGCGGGTCATGAAAATCAAGCTTATTTTGATTTTTGCCGGGATTGCCGGCGTGGGCATCGTTTTTACCGGCTATCTGTTTAATTGGGTTTTGTAGCATGTCAAATCAATTGGGTTTTACAGCATGTCAAACGGAGGTTTTCCCCAAAGCAAACCTCGGCTGATTTTGTTTTTGTATTTGTCCGCGCGGAGAAGGGGTCTGGTGAGGAATCCGCGCGGACTTTTTGAATTTTTTGCGGGCGGCAAATTTTTTGCGGGCGGTTGCATTATTATAGCCCTTATGGTAAGTTGCTATTGTATGAATAAACAGCGCAAAAATTCAATCAAGAGCCGAGTTTTCTTTTATAGCTTTCTAAAACCTAGAGAGCTGCTCTTTGCGCTGTAAGATCTAAAGACCAAATACTTACAATTTAAAAATCAGCTCTCTAGAAAAAGAGTTGATTTTTTAGTTCTTTCCAATTTGCAAATACGCCAAAAATTGGAAGGTTCCTGTGGGAGCCTCTCGAGACTTGGCTTTTACTGGCGTATTTGACTAAGTATTCGATAGGTTCCCTCACGAGCCCTCCAATTACGGAGGGTTCGATTTGTTTTGGGATGATCAAAGCATAACCAAAAAAAGGAGCGATTGAAATGAAAGCCCTAATCCTACACGCGAACGAATATCTCGTTCACGCCGAGAGCCCCTCAACCCGTATCGGAGATTGCGAGCCTGAAGAGTGGCTTGGCTCCGATGATAACACCGGCGAAGGTCCGCCAAGACCGTTGAAACAAGCTTTCGTCGCCGAGCGCATGGAAGAGTGCTTGGTCGTGTTTTTCCAAGTTGAAGAAGGTGATACCGAGGTAATGGCGCGAAGTCTGTGCCGGTACCTCAAAAAGTGTGCCAAGCAATTTAAAACGCAACGCGTGATGGTTGCACCTTTCGCGCATCTCTCTGGTTCTCACCCTGATCCAGAGATTGCGAAAGACCTCTCCTCGCTTGTTTTCAAACTGTGCGAGAAGTGGAATGTGAACGGCCACCATGTATGGGAAATTGGGTCCTCACACTGGGGCTGGAACAAGTCATTGAAATTGGATGTAAAAGGGCACCTCAATGCGTTCAAGCACTGGTCGTCTACAAAGAGCGCAAATGATTAGGGGTGTCGTGTGAAAAAACTCGACACCCCTATTTTATTAACAAAAAATTAAAAACTATGAAAACATTGGGAATATTGGGCGGAGTTGGTCCAGAAACAACTTCAAAAGTATATCACTCTGATTAAATCCGGTAACAGAATGTCCGCCTTTAATTACAGCGGCCGCTCAATGACACCAAGCCAGATTGCTGCCGTGGAAGAGATGATTAGTTCTCTGGAAATAAACTAAACCTTATCCTAAAAAAACGTCCTGACCTCAACGAAGCCAATAAATTGGTTAGAGGCGGCCTGTTGTTCAGAGAAGCTTACCAATAGGTTTAAAAAAATCTGGATAAAATTCAGGTGCCTGATCGGCCGTTCATCAGGCTGGCGGCAGTTAACTGGCTGGGCTTAGCCGTAAAAGACTGAATTAGGGAAAATTTGTCGAGTTTTTTGTTTTCTTTAAACCGTGCTATAATTAATTTATTGAACAATTAATCTTCCTAAATATGGCCAAAGGCAATAATGCGCATAAAAAAGAGGCTAAAAAACCCAAAAAAAAGAAATAATCTTCTGTTAAATAAGGCGTTATTTAATTCATCGGCTCAGGCTGGTGATTTTAATATTGGCTAGGGAGGTTTAGTCAGGGCCTTGATAAAGCAGGCGATTGGGTGTAGAGTTTAATATCATAGATTACAGATCAGTCTATTTTAGCGGGCGCCTTGAGCCTAAGGGATTCAGGCGCGTCTGTCAGCTTAATTATTAGTTTAGTCCGTTTTGTTCAGGCAAGGCGGCAACAATTTCATGAAAAATTTTCATCAGCATAACCGAAACGATAAGCGCCCTTTTGGCGGCCGCGATTCCGGCAAACGTTCCATGCATCGGGCCACCTGTGACGAGTGCGGCCAGGACTGCGAAGTGCCTTTTAAGCCCTCGGGCGATAAACCCATTTACTGCAGTAATTGTTTTGGAAAAAATAAAAGTTCTGATTACGGCAGACCCGCCCGCCGGGATTCCGGCAGATCCGCTTATCCCGCCAATCAGATGTTCGCGGCGGTTTGCGACGAGTGCGGCCAGGCCTGCGAAGTGCCTTTTAAGCCCTCGGGCGGCAAGCCGGTCTTTTGTCATAATTGTTTTGGCCAAAAGCGCGCGGGCGGCGTTAAAACCAGCGGGCCTTCTAAAGAACAATTTGTCATCATCAATGCCAAGCTTGATAAAATACTCTTGGCTTTAAGTCCGGCGTTTAAGGAAGACGTTCCCCAAAAACCGGATAAAAAAACCGCCGTTGTTACCCCAAAAAACGCCGCGGGAAAAAAGCCGTTGAAACAAAAAAAGACCGTGGCCGCCGCCAAATCCAGGAAAAAGAAAAAATAATGCCTTTTATCAGGCGCCTTTTTTAACCTCAGTAGCGGTCGGCGTTCCTTACGAACAGTCTATATGAAAAGGTGTTGCATTTATTCAGAGCAAGACCAGCAATTTTTCGTTGGAGGTTTTTTTAAAAATCAGGCGGGCATCGGGGATGTTTGGATTTTATCATTAAGTTTGATTATATTTTGCTGAAATGATAATATATCCAATATTTAATCATCTTTACTAAATTTATATGGCAAAAAGACGAAGTGCTTTCGGCCGAAGGCAAAAATCCAATTCTCATAAAACCAAAAAGAGGCTGGAAATTAAGAAACAGATGCTGGCAGCCAAAGCCAAAAAGAGCGAAACAAAAAGATAAAGCAAATGTTTAAAAAATCCCCAGATGTCTGAGGATTTTTTGTTTAAAGTTGTTTGGGTTTAAGCTGATTTTTTTCTCATGGCCCTGACTCTGTCGGTTTCCGTCAGATACTGTTTTCTTAAGCGGATATGCCGGGGCGTGATTTCCAGGTATTCGTCATCGCCCATAATGCTCATGCCGCTTTCCAGGGTGAGTTTGATCGGCGCGGTTAAATGAATGGCCTCATCGGAGCCCGAGGCGCGCATATTGCTCAGTTGTTTGCCTTTGATGGGATTGACGGTCATGTCCTCGCCCTTGGCCGTGTTGCCGATGACCATGCCTTCGTAGACCTCGGTGGTGGCTTCGATGTATAAGCTACCGCGGTTTTGCAGATTAAACAGGGAAAAGCCTAGGGCCTTGCCTGTGGCCATAGAAATCATGGCGCCGGCGCTTGTTTTTTTGATAGCGCCTACGTAAGGCTTAAAGCCAATCACCCGCGTATAGATCAGCCCTTCGCCTCTGGTATCAACCACAAAATCATTGCGGTAGCCGAGCAAGCCGCGGGTGGGAATTTCAAAAATAATTTTTTAGCTGGCCGTGTTCCTGTTTCATCTCAATCATATTGCCGGCGCGTCCGGAAAGTTTTTGGATGACCGTGCCGGACATTTCTTCCGGCAGATTAACCGTCACTTCTTCAAACGGCTCCAGCTTAAGGCCGTTTTCTTCTTTGATGATTACCTGCGGTTGAGAGATCTGCATTTCATAACCTTCGCGGCGCATGTTTTCCAGCAAAATGGCGATGTGCATTTCGCCGCGGCCATAGATCTTGTAGTGGTCAATGGCGGAAAAATCTATTTTCAGGCCGACGTTGACTTCCAGTTCTTTTTCCAGCCGTTCCTTAAGCTGGCGGTTGGTGACGTATTTGCCGTCCCGGCCGGCAAAAGGCGAGCTGTTGACAAAGAGGTTTAGGGAGATGGTCGGTTCATCTATGTTAATAGCCGGCAAAGCTTCCTGCTCGCCCTTTAGGCAAACGGTTTCGCCGATAAAAATGTCCGGTAAGCCGGCCACCATGACAATGTCGCCGGCCTGGGCGTCAGGCACTTCTTTTCTTGTTAAGCCAGCAAAAGTAAAGAGCTTGGTAATTTTGCCCGTCCGGGTTTCGCCGGCAATGTTTTTTACCACTACTCTGGCGGTGTCTTTGATTTCACCCTCGTAAATCCGGCCGATGGCCAGCCGTCCGAGAAAATTATCGTAAGCCAGGTTAAAGGGCTGGAAGCGCAGGTCTTTATTTTTGGCGGCGGCGTTTGAGGCGACCGGTACTTCCTTTAAAATCGTATCCAGAAGAGGCGTTAAATCTTGAGATTTTTGCTCCAGGCTGGTTTTAGCCAGGCCTTCTTTGGCAACGGTGTAAATGGTAGTAAAGTCTAGCTGTTCATCGCTGGCGCCTAAATCCAAAAAAAGTTCGTAAACCATTTCCTGGACAATGTCGGGCCGGGCCGCCGGCCTGTCTATTTTATTTAAAACAACAATGGGTTTTAAGCCCAAATCCAGGGATTTTTTTAAAACGAATTTGGTTTGCGGCATCGGGCCTTCTTGGGCGTCCACCACCAGGAGTACGGAATCAATGGACCTCAAGACCCGTTCCACTTCCGAACCAAAGTCGGCGTGGCCCGGAGTGTCCACGATGTTTATTTTGGTGCCCTGGTAATAGATGGAGGTATTTTTTGAATAAATGGTGATGCCTCTTTCCAGTTCCAGCTTATCGCTGTCCATGCTTTCGCCGGCTTGGGCCATGCCCGTTTGCCTCATTAAAGCGTCGGTTAAAGTGGTTTTGCCGTGGTCAACGTGGGCGATGATGGCAATGTTGCGTATTTCCATAAATATATTAAAACCGCCTTGGCCAAAGCGGATAAACGGCTTTTTTAGTGGATTAGTTTTGTCTATTTATACTATAGATTTTGGAAAAAGTCAAAGTAGGGGAGGGGTGGTAAGAATAAAGAATAAAGAAGAATGAGAAGTCAGTTAAGTGTTAAGTCATGGGTAAATTGGTAAATAAGGGTAAAAACCTTAAATCCTAAGCTCTAAATTCTAAACAATGACCCAAAGTCTAAATTATAATGTCCTGAACCTGCTTTGGGATTTGAAAATTATTGTTCAGGATTTATTTAGTACTTGGATTTTAGATTTAGTATTTATGACACACCACCCACCCGACTCGCCGTTAGACGCTCAATAATCTCAGACTCAAGCCTGAATCAAGACAGCCGCTCAATCATAAAATAAACGCCGGCGCTAACCAGGGCGGCCGCCGGAATGGTTAAAAGCCAGGCCACTAGCACTTCTTTGGCCACGCCCCAGCGGACCGCCGAAAACCGTTTGACCGAGCCTACGCCCATAATGGAGGTGGAAATCACATGGGTGGTGGAAATAGGCAGGCCTAAGAGGGAAGCGATGAAAATGACAATGGAAGCGGAAGTTTCGGCGGCAAAACCCTCCACCGGACGTATCTTGGTCATTTTCATGCCCATGGTTTTAATCACCTTTTTGCCGCCGTAAAAAGTGCCTAGCCCCATAATCAAGGAAGAAAACAAAATCACCCAAGTTGGCACTTCAAAACTGCCGATAAAGCCGCCGGCCAGCAGGCTGGCCGTGATAATGCCCATGGAGTTTTGGGTGTCGTTCATGCCGTGGGTTAAGGCCATAAAAGAGGCGGAGACCAGCTGCAATTTGCCAAACATTTTATTGACCAGTTTTACCTGGTGTTTTTTAAAAAGCCAAAAGATGGCGGCCAGGAGAAACAGTCCGATGAGAAAGCCAAAAATCGGCGAGGTGATCATGGCGATGACTATTTTTTTAAAAATCTGCAGCTTAAAGGCGCCAAAACCGTAAGCGACCAAACCGGCGCCGAAAATGCCGCCGATGATGCTATGGGTGATGCTGACCGGCAGGCCGGCGTGAGTGGCGTAAGCGGACCAGGCAATGGCGCCGATAATGGCGCTGACTAAGACGGCCGTGGTCATTAAATTTTCCGGCAAAAGCCCCTTGCCGATGGTCTTAGCCACTTCGGTGGAAATAAAAGCGCCGACGGTATTAAAAACGGCGGCGAGAATAATGGCTTTGGTCGGCGAAAGTACGCGGCTGGAGACCGTGGTGGCGATGGAGTTGGCGCAGTCATTGGCGCCGTTGTAAAAATCGTAAATCCAGGCTAAAAAGGTGATAATGATCACCAGCCATAAAGCCGTGGTCATAATTATTGAGATTTAACCAGAATATTTCCAACAACATTGCTGGCTTTTTGAAACTTGTCCACCACGTTTTCTAGGCCTTCGGCCAGAACTTTATGCTTGATAATCGTAACCGGGTCCTGGCTGTTTTGAAAAAGATTGCTCATGAAGCTTAAAAAAATGGTGTCGCCTTCGTCTTCTAGATGATGAATCGTGGAAATCAGCCGTCGCAGGTCTTCGGAATATTTTTGATTTTTAATTTTTTCCACCAGCTCCTGCATGGCCAGGCCGTCGGCTTTGATCAGACCGGCAAAATCCGCCAAAAATTTTTCCTGCGGCACAATCTGGTAAATAGCCAGGTTCTGGATGACGTCTTCCAGCTGGTCAATGATGTCATCCATTTCTTCGGCCAGAGTGTAAATGTCTTCGCGGTCAAACGGCGTCACAAAAGTTTTGTTAAGCTGGTTGACGATTTCGCGGGTGATCTCATCCGCTTCATGCTCAATTTCTACCGCCTTTTTTACAAAATCAGCGATATCCGCGCTTGTGGCCTTGGTCAGGCTTTCAAATAACGAGGCAATCTCCAGGACTTTCTGCCCTAAACCTTTAAATAACTCAAAAAAAATCGGCTGTTTGGGGGTTAAGAAGTTCAGTTTCATAGGCTGAATTTTAAATAATTGTTTTAATAGTATAAGACTTGGCCGGATTAAGCAAGTGAATAAATGGAGGGGTGATTAGTCAAAAGTCAAGAGTTAAGGGTTACGAGTTACCTGCCAGACTCGTTGTTGTGGCTGGCGGGCGCGCTTAATGTTACATGATTTGCTTGATTTTTAGGGTGAAAAGTGATAAGTTTTTAAGGCAAGAAACGGGGTCATTTAATGACCTTATTTTATTTATGGAAAATTATGTCTTTGTTTAACAATAAATATAGGATAGAATCCACCAGACTGCCGTTTTATGATTATTCAATGCCTGGTTATTATTTTGTGACCGTTTGTGTTCAGGGCGGACATTATTATTTTGGTCAGGTGGAAAATAAAAAAATGAAATTATCAAAGTTAGGACGCGCTGTTGGAAAATATTGGCAAGAGATACCCAAACATTTTCCTTTTGTTAAATTGGATGAATTTATGGTGATGCCGAACCATATTCACGGGATTATCATTATTATGAAAAAAACGCAACACGTAGAGACGCAAGATGCAAAAACGCAACACGTAGAGACGCAAGATGCAAAAACGCAACACGTAGAGACGCAAAATCTTGCGTCTCTACGACAAAAACGACAAAAACGTGTTGCGTTTTTACCGTATTGTTGTGCCGGACATCACCATAAATTCGGTCCACAATCCAGAAATTTGGGGTCAATTGTCCGCGGATTTAAAATCGGGGTAACAAAATACGCCCATCGTCAAAATATTGAATTTTTTTGGCAGGCCCGATTTTACGAACATATCATCAAAACCGACGAGGCCTTGCGTAATATCCGTGGATACATCAAGAATAATCCGCTCAATTGCGCGAGGGATAGGAATAAATTGGATTGATTTTTGCAGGGGAAAGTGGTAAATTTTAATCAATGTGGTTTTTCAAACGCAGAACAATTATTTTGCTTGTTTTAATTATTATCCTGTTTTTCGGCGTTGGCTATTTGCTTTTCACCAAAGTTTTTAATAACCAACAAATCGCCTGCACCATGGAAGCCAAAATCTGCCCTGACGGCTCTTACGTCGGCCGGAGCGGGCCGGACTGCGAATTTACCCCTTGTATAGTCCATAACTGGATAAAGTACGAAAACGCCGGGCTCGGTTTTAGTCTGGAATATCCCGCGGCCTTGACGGCCCAATATATCTCCACAGTCAGCTGGCCGCCAAAAGTAACGGTCAGCCAGGTCGATTTTATTTGCGAAGAAACTCCGGCTGAAAGCAGTTTGCCGGCAATAGTCAGCCGTCGTTTGGTTGATGACCGAGTTTATTGTGTCAGTGCCAACAGCGAAGGCGCGGCCGGCAGCGTTTACACGGAATATACATACAGGGCAGTCATTGATGATAAATTTGTCAGTTTGACTTTTACCCTGCGCTACCCGGAGTGCCTGAATTATGACGAGCCCCAAAAAACCGAGTGCCAGAATGAACGTGAGGCTTTTGATCTGGATGGTGTGGCAGATAGAATTATGCGGACTGTCAGTTTTGGCGGTTAAAGTCAGGCGGGCGCCTGGGAGGAAGTTAAGCGGGCGATTTTAAACTGCCAGGTTACCAGGTTAATGCAGGCACATTCCCTAACAGTCAGCGTGGAGCTTAAGGATGGCCGGACCTTGACCGCCGTTGAGCCCAAGATTGACGAAATTTTTAAAATCATTGATTCAGTTAAAGATAAATGTCCCAGCTTTCCCATGGGTACGGAGTAATCCTTGACTTTTTGTTTTTTGGAATTATAATTAGAAGTTCGTAGTTCGTTTTTTAATATATTCAGTAGTGACTGATCTTTAAACATAGGAGAGAAAACCATGGCAGTTCCACAACTTCCTGATTTTCCCGATGTGGTTTTCCGCTGTAAGTCCCGTTGGCAACCATTCAATTGTATCAACCAGAGTTATGAGTATCGTTGTAACAACGAGTCATCGTTGGAGGCTGTTTGTGGGGGTGACCACATCCGTTGCTGCGCCGATGAAAGGTGCCGCCGGCGAGCGGCCACAATGGCCAGACTCTGGAATAGTCGGTCTTAGCCATCGCCCTTTTAGAGCGATGGCATTTTTTTAGCCGGATATTCCTTGCTTTAGGCTTAATAGACCTGTTGCTTAATAAAAAGTTACCAAATTAGAATCTCCCTGGAGATTCTGGAATTAGCATTTCATCGTGAGATGATAATTCCAGAGTCCGCA
>LCKE01000037.1 GCA_001001205.1 Parcubacteria group bacterium GW2011_GWF2_45_11
CTTGAAATTACGATACAATTCAAGATGTGTCGGTGTATCGGATGACGGTTTCAATGTACCTTCAATAATCTTACCAGCAATATCAACCACGACCATCTTGTCGGGCGTAAGTTCATTATACGGCACGCCACTGGGTTTTATTACGACAATGCCCGCAGTACGGTCGATACCGCTGACATTACCCCAGCTGTACAAGACCAGATTTTGCTGTTTAAGCTCAATATTGGCTCGGCAGACATTTATCTTTAATTCTTCTATCATAATTAATCCCTGCTGCTTTCTTTGATTTCCAGCAAATCTTTCATTACATTATAAAGTTTTCCACTGTAAGCTTCTGTGCCAAAGGCATCATGAACCTGTCTGTAAAGCTTATACAACTTTGAATATACGATATGGTTTTGCTTTATCGGCTTATATGTTTTTCCCTTAACGCCAGTCATGGCCTTTTGGGCATCGGCAAAATTGTCATAGCCGCCATTTTCCTTGCCAGCAACTACCGCTGCCGCAATTGCAGAACCCAGCGCACAGGTCTGTGTTGAACGCGAAACTTTCATCTCTCTGCCGGTAACATCTGCATATATCTGCATAAGCATTGAATTTTTTTCTGCTATGCCGCCGCAGTTGATAACTTCGTTAATTTTTACGCCGTATTCTTCAAAACGATTGATAATTGTCAACGCTCCAAAAGCGGTTGCTTCTATCAGCGACCTGTAAATCTCTTCAGGTTTTGTATGAAGTGTCTGGCCAAGCAGCAGGCCTGTTAATCGCTGGTCAACAAGAATAGTTCTATTGCCATTATTCCAGTCCAATGCAAGCAAACCGGATTGTCCCGGTTTAAGCTTTGCAGCTTTTTCTGTCAGAGCAATATGGTCGCCTGCCTCTTTGCCTCCGGGCTGGATATAATTTACAAACCAGTTGAAAATATCGCCGACAGCAGATTGACCAGCCTCAAGACCGAGGAAATCAGGCAATATTGACCCGTCAACAATCCCGCATATACCAGGAATATCCGGCAGTTTTTCTGAATTGGAGGCTACAACCATATCGCAGGTACTTGTGCCGATAATCTTAACAAGACTGCCGCTTCTAATACCGGAGCCGACTGCGCCAAGATGAGCATCAAAAGCGCCCATCGCAACTGGAATGCCTTCAGGCAGGCCAAGTTTTTGTGCCCATTCTTTAGTCAGATTGCCTGCCGCAGTGCCAATTGCATAAGTTTTATCGCTTAACGTATCTCGAAAGTTGCCGAGTTTAGGGTCAAGTTTGGATAAGAATTCTTTATCCGGATACCCGCCCCAGCTGTCGTTAAACATTGCCTTATGACCTGCGGCGCATCTGCATCTTTTAATCAATTTTGGATTGCCTGTGCCTGTTAATAAGCCGGTCATATAATCAGCATGCTCAACCCATGTATAAGCTACGTCAAAAACCTTGCCATCAACACGCAAACAATGAAGTATCTTACTGAAAAACCATTCCGATGAATATGTCCCGCCGCACTTGGCAAGATATTGAGGCCTTATTTTTTTAGCAAGGGCTGTAATTTCAGCCGCCTCGGCATAGCCTGTATGGTCTTTCCACAGCCACGACATGGCATTAAGATTTTTTTTAAACTGATCTCTCATGCCAAGCGGAACTCCATGCTCATCTACCGGAATAGGGGTTGAACCGGTAGTATCGACTCCAATGCCGATAACTTTGGATGAATCGAAGTCCTTATCAGCTTTTTTCGCAGCCTTAATTACGTTTTTTACGGTTGTTTCCAGACCATTAATATAATCCTGTGGATTTTGACGGGCGATATTGTGGTCTGCCATATCGAGCATTATGCCCATCTTGCCGGTTGGGTAACCAAAAACATCGGCAATAAGTTCTTTACCATTCTTAACATCTACAAGAATACAGCGAACAGAGTTAGAGCCGTAATCAAGGCCTATTGTGTAATGTTTCATAGTTTTTCTTTTCTTTCAATATGACTCTATCTGGATGAGCTGGTATAAATAGATGTCGTCAGCCAAAATGACACAAAAATATTTTTCTATGAAAAGGCATCTTCAGTTCATTTGACACCCATTTTACCGTTGATTTCCTCTCTTTCAAGAACTGTTTTTGCTTTAACTCGGTTCGTTCCTTTAATACTCATACTTATCTCCTGTTAGCAAAACCATTCTCTTACAGTTTGTGTTTGCCGAAAAGATCTCGTTCTATTTGTTCGAGTGATTTACCCTTTGTTTCAGGCAGGGCAAAACAGATAACCAAAAAGGCAACAAACAAAAACGCCGAATATATCCAGAATGTTTTCGCGATGCCGATTTGTTCTCGCATTATCGGAAACGTATAAGTCAAAATGAGATATCCCACCCATAACGCCACGACGGAGATACCCATTGCTACTCCGCGAACTCTGTTTGGAAAAAGTTCGGAAAGCAAGACCCACACAATCGGCGCAAGTGTCATAGCGTAGAGAGCAATCGCAATCATCACAAGAACGACAACCAAAATGCCGGTCTTTTGATAATGGAAACTCAAGCCTATAAGCAGGTGTATTATTGATATTCCGAGTGTGCCGACAATCATAAGAGACTTTCGGCCTATATGGTCAACAATAAACATCGCCACCACGCAGAATATGAGCATTGTAAGGCCCTGGAAAACCAGAGAAAGCATTGTCCCAGAAACGCTGATACCCGCATCTTTGAATATCTGATGTGAATACGCGAAGATGCTGTTAAGGCCGCTCCATTGCTGAATGACAGCGAGGAACATACCAAGAAGAATAATTTTGAAAAGTTTAGGCTCAAAAAGTTCTCTTATATTTATTTTGGCAATTTCCTCGTCAGATATCGTTGAGGAAATGTCGGCCACTTCGTTTTTTGCGTATGATGCGCCGCCGACCATCGCGAGCACTTTTTCAGCCTCTTCTTTTCTGCCTTTTTTGACTAACCATCTTGGACTTTCCGGCACGGTGAAAATCAATGCAAAAAAACCTATCGCAGGTATTGCCATAAAACCAAACATCCATCGCCACCCCATAACCTCATTCCATGACATACCGGAAGCAGTCAAGCCGATTTTTTCACCATGCTGTTGCACGAATAGATTTACAATTTGCGAAAGCACAATACCAATCATTATAGTAAACTGGTTTGTCGTAACTACCTTTCCGCGATAACTTGTCGGCGATATTTCTGCGATATACATAGGTGAGAGATTCGCAGCCAACCCAATGCCAGCGCCGCCGATGAGACGAAAGATATTAAATGCCACAAAATTTCCTGCCATCGCGGTTCCTACAGCAGATACGCCGAAAAGAACTGATGCCCATATCAGCAGTTTTTTTCGCCCGTATAAATCCGAGAAAAACATCGAAAATGCCGCACCAAGAATACATCCGACAGGCGAAGAGCCGACACTTAGTCCCAGCAGGTCGGGCCTGCCCGTTAAATGGAAAAAGTTTTCATAAAATATGGTCGCTCCGCCAATGACCATAAAATCATAGCCAAAAAGCAGTCCGCCCATTGCGGCGATAAACGCCACTTTCCAAACAAAAAAACCGTTGATGTGAGATTCATCTATCGCCAAATTTCCCGCTGCATTTCGATGGTTCATAATAACTCCGATATTTTTTGTTAGAGGTCGCCTTTGGCGTTAATCAGGCCGTTAAGTTTGTTTCGATAGTAACTGAAATTCTCAAAATTCACATCTGGCGGAATAAAGTGGTCGCCGAATGGGATATAGCCGCCGGTTTTTAGAACTTTTTCAACAGGCTCAAGAATTTCATCTATGCGTTTTTTGCCGAGTTGTATTTCCGATTTAGGGATGCCGCCTAAAATTTGCAGTTTGGGATACTGCTTGCGCACTTTTACAATATCCATTCCGCAGTGAGTTTCAAATGGATACATACCGGTAACGCCGGCTTCCATAAACAGCGGGATGATAGAATTACAGTCGCCATCAGTATCGAGCAGAATGATATTTACGCCGCGTGCCTTTAAGAAATCAACCACTTGCTTAATGTACGGACACATAAACTCTTTCACCATCGCCGGCGATATCATAGGACCTTTGCCGAATGAAATATCCTCCCATATCTGCAAATGGTCAACTTCGACCTGCTTTAGAACTTCTTCATAGACCGTTATCCAAAGGTCAGTAAAGGTTTTGAGGATGTCGTGGATAAGTTCTGGTTCGAGGGCATACCACATAAACAGATTCTCATAGCCAATAAGATGGCTCAATGTGCCGAAAAAACCATGCGGATACCCGCCCAGCGCAAGCGGATAATCCCTGTTTTTATATTCTTTAACAAGCTCATTCCAATTCTTAGGGAATCTTGTTGAAATATTTTTAGTATTGAGACGCTCTGCTTTTAATTTTTCCCAGCTTGCCTTGTCCTTAATAGGCCATTCAAGCGATGTCGGAATGGTAGCTTCATCTTTGAGATACATTCTTTTTACGCCGTCAATGTCTATATATGTCATAGAGGCATCGTCTTCCTGCAAAACTTTTATCTCAAACATCGGGTCCCACAGCAAATTCACATCGACCATTACCTGCGTATAGTCCATCTTGAAATGACTGCGAACGTCATTATCGAGCGCAAACCCCTGTGTAGGCCAATACAACCCGCCGGCCATTACCGGAAATCCGTTTGGTAAACGGTTCACACCTTTTCCCCTGTTAGACCATGCGTAAGTATAAAGCGTCGAAGTCGGCGTAGTAATTTGCGTTTCAATCTTAGGATAATTTTTTTTTGGAAGGCCATGTGCATACCAGTTATTGATAGTTTCGCCCCAGTAACCAAATTCCCATTTGAGCGAGCGAACATTGGTATTAAAATTCATAACTTCCAAAAATCTTTCTCTTGTATTCACTACCATACCCTTTACAAAGAAACTCCCATCCATTAATTATGCAGAACTTATACCAATTGGTATAAGTTATAGTGTGTCAAATTTGACAGTCAATAGCCGGCAGAAGGAATCGCATCAGTATAAACTAAAAGAACCATGCAAGATGTAGTTCATCGTGACCTTGTATTCACTTTGTATTAGAATGACGCATGCGATCGATTGTAACAGCCATGACAATTATTATACCGGTAACAATTTCCTGTATCCAGTTCGGCAATCCTATTTGTGAGCAGCCGGAGCGTATGACTGTCATTATAAGTGCACCGACTATTGTTCCTGTAACCGAACCTTCTCCGCCGCTCAGGCTGCCGCCTCCGATTACAACGGCAGCAATGACATCCAGTTCCATTCCGGAAGCAACAGTTGGGTCGCCGACACTTAACCGTGAAAACTGCAGTATGCCCGCAATGCCAGCCAGCCATGCAGCTGTTATATAGACCATCAGCTTGACTTTTTCCACGGCTATGCCGCATAATCTTGCGGCTTGTTCATTTGAGCCGATTGCATAAATGTGTCTTCCAAATCGGGTATATTTAAAGTTGACGCTCCTTTTTCATGGCTCAATCAACTCCTTGCGCCGCCTTCCTATGAACAGCGATGGATTCTTTTCGCTCCTGGCCATGAAAAAGGAGCGTCAACTTTTTGCTGATTTGCCAGGCCTTTTGCAGTGCCGCGAATAAGCAGCAGCGTACCGAGTGTAACAATAAATGGAACAACCTTAAGCTTTGTAATTATAAGGCCGTTGATAACTCCGCATATCGCAGAAGCAACTAACACGGCGACAACGGCTACTATTGCCATCCATGCGTCGGCTCGAAGAGACAACATATCAAACATGGATGATGCTTCTGTTTTTGACACGAGGTACTGCAAAACAGAAGCAGCGATAACTGTGCCGAGCGCTACAATTGAGCCGACCGACAAATCAATGCCGCCTAAAATAATTACCAAAGTCATCCCCAGCGCTGCAATGCCGACAATCGATGTTTGTCTGGCAATGGTTTCCAAATTTGCCGCGCTGCCGAAGTTGTCCGGGCCGAAAGCAACCAGCAAGCCATAGATTAACAATAGCCCCAAAAAAGGCCCAAATTTATTTAGAACGGACATAAGGCTGAATTTGTTGTCGTCAATCATTTTCACTGCAATTATATCCTTAATTATTTTTGAAATTTATCTCTGCCGTTCGAACCTGTCGCTTCGAACATAATTTGCTGCTGGCTGACTTCTTTGGTTAAATGAGCCGGATTAAGGCGGCCTCTGCACATAACTGCTATTCTATCACAGATGCCCAAAAGCTCGGGAAGATAGCTGCTGATAATCAGGACGGCTTTAGGATGTATGCCTTTATCTTTGTCACCACAGGCGATTTTGTCTATTAATTCGTAAATCAATTTTTTACTCCCCACATCGATTCCGCGTGTAGGTTCGTCGAGAAGAAGAATATCAACGTTGTGCTGCAGTAATCTGGCAATAGCTACTTTTTGCTGATTTCCGCCGGAGAGATCAACAGCTTTCTGTTTTGGTCCCTGACATTTAACATTTAATTTATCAATCCAGAATTTTGCAGCAGCTAATTGTCTTGCGGGTATTATCATGCCCAATGGGCCAAAACCTGAAAGATTGGTCATTGTTATATTATCAGCAAGACTCATCGAAAGTGCAAGCCCTTCGCATTTTCTGTCTTCACTTAATAAGCCGACCCCCTCAGACCACCGCCGGATGGGCGATGCCGGACCGAAATAACTTCCGATGCGGATTTTACCTTTTTTGACAGAGTCGAGTCCAAATATGGCCCGAATCATTTCGGTTCTGCCTGCTCCTACTAATCCTGCAATGCCAAGTACTTCTCCCTGATGCAGTTCAAACGAGGCTTGTGTTGGTTTTTCTGCGCCAGCAAGGTCGGTTATTTCCATCAATACTTTTCCGGAAGTTCTGTTTGACCGCGGATAGAGTTTGCCCAGTTCGCGACCTACCATTAGCGAAATCAAATTCTCCGTTGAGGTATCTGTAATATTGCCGCTGCCGACCGATTTGCCGTCTCTCAACACTGTAAAGCTGTCGGCAATTTCTTTGATTTCTTCCAGAAAATGTGAAATATAAATAATAGCCATACCACGGTCTTTAAGTTGTTTAATCAGTTTGAACAATCTTTGTACATCGTGGCCGGACAGACTGCTTGTGGGTTCGTCGAATACAAGTATCTGACAACCTACTGCAATGGCGCGGGCAATTTCTACAAGTTGCTGAGCCCCGACAGAAAGCGTACATACTTTGGTTCCGGGGGTAATTTCCGGATGGTCAAAATAGCTTAGGGCTTGAGCGGTTTTTTGCCGAACATCTTTGCGTTTGATTAGTCCGCATACGGACGGCTCCATACCCAGAAGAATGTTTTCTTCTACTGTGAGATGTCCGGCCAGCGATAATTCCTGATAAATCATACCGATACCGCTCGTGCGTGCGGCCAAAGGATTGTGTGGATGGTATGGTTTGCCGTCAAGCTCCATTTGTCCCTTGTCGGGAGCGATTGCTCCTGACAATACTTTCATCAATGTGCTTTTGCCGGCACCATTTTCTCCGATAAGAGCATGTATCTCGCCGGGATAGACAGCAATATCAACATTATCTAATGCGACAGTCGCACCGAAACATTTGGAAATGTTTCTCATAGACAGCTTGGGAAGCTTTTCTTTAACACTTGAATTATGCATTGGTAAACCGGGCAAGCCAATATGTATTGTATAATCTACTTTAGCCACTTTTCCAAGTCTGGCTTTAGAAGCTGTTGAATTTTTTCTTCATTGATATTTGCTGTTGTAATGAGCGTTGCTCCGGTATCGATTCGATGCTCAACTTTTTGCCCTCTTAGATGCGATACCATCGTTTTTACGCCGAGATAACCGATTTCCATTGGGTTTTGGACGACAAAACCGCTTAGATTGCCTTTTTGGAGAGCATCTACCATTTTGTTCGACGAGTCAAAGCCTACCAATTTGACTTTGCCGAGCATATCAAGGCCTTCCATCGCCTTTATAATGCCCAGCGTCGTTGGCTCAGTTGCACAGAAAATACCATCCACTTTAATGTCTCCTTCTGCTGTTCTGAATCTGGAGAGCAGATTTTCAGCGGCTGTTATCGCGCTTTCAGTTGTTACTCCGGCATACTGATTAGAACTTACAACTTCTATGCCGTTAAAGTCAGCTATCGTTGCCAGGAATCCGTTTTCTCTTTGGGTTGTACTATCTGAGCCTTCAGTATATCGCAGGACAATGACCTTTCCCTTGCCGCCAAGTATATCAGCCATATACTTTCCAGCTATGCGTCCACCTTCGAAATTATCTGTTGCGACATAACTGATAAAATCTTCGCCCTTCAGCCCTGAATCGAAGATTACAACAGGTATTCCGGCCCACCTGGCATTGGCAACGGGTATTCTAAGGGCAGTATCGTCCAGCGGCGCCAACACAATTCCTGAAACACCACGGTTGACCAGGTTTTCCACGACGGTGATCTGCGATTCCCTATCGTCTTCTTTTAATGGGCCTTTCCAGATAATATCTACGTCAAGTTCGCTTGCTGCCTTTGCTGCTCCAGCGTTCACGCTTTTCCAGAACTCATGAATCGTCCCTTTAGGTATGACGGCAATAGTAAGTCGTTTTTTTTCTGCCGTACCGTTCTTTTTTGCGCAGCTCTGAATACAAATCAGCAAACAAATCACAATAGACAAAAACAAAAGTTTAGATTTCATAGCTCAAATCCATTTTAAAATTATATTACAAGCATTTCCTCACGCTCTCGCCAGTATTTTACTGACTTATTAACCAATTCGTCAAGGATTTCCGGATCGGTTTTTCCATACATCGCAGGATACGGGTCGCCACCTGGTCCTAACGGCTCTGCAGTACAATAGCAGAATTCATTATTATAGCCTATCAAATAAAGAGCCATTATTAAAGTGTCAATATCCATTGAGCCATCGCCCAAAGCGCAGCGATTTGTGTCGGCAAGATGCAGATTTGTGAGGCGTTTGCCATATTTACAGATTGTTTCCGGAATATGACTTTCTTCTGTGAGCATATGATAAAGGTCGCCGTTAATATGTTGTATGCCTGGAGAATTTACCTTTTCGATGTATTTTTCGGCATCTGCAAAGGTATGTATAATACTCACTTCCGCTGAACGTATCGGTTCAACGGCGCCTCTTATGTTGTGTTCTTTAAAAATATCGCCTACCTTTTGCAGAGTTTCCACGCTCCGTTCGAATTCCATATCATCGATGACGGCGGCTCTGCCGACAGCGGCTGGAACTATCAGGAAGTACTTTGCTCCAAGCTCGCTGCCGAGCTCAATATTCCTTCTGATGTAATCTATTGCGTGCTGACGTACTATGCCTCTATTACTGGCCATATCATTGTCTGAGCTGAACATTCCGCAAATTCCAGCGGTCTTGAGTCCGTGATTATCAAGTATTTTTTTTACTTCAGAACTTTTATAGCCCAAATCCTTTCCGTATCTGTTGCCGTGCAGCTCAATATATTTAAGCCCATTATCGGATAATCTTTTTGCGGTTTGTTCCAGCGGCTCTGCCCCAAAGCCCCAGTTGCTCCATGAAAAATTTAGACGTTTCTTAAAGCGGTCAGGTTGACGTTTCCTGAGCAGCTCAAATTCTTCGCGAATTTGCAAATTCTTTTTTTCAAAATTTTGTGGTTTCAAATCGGCCTCCAGTCTTTGTTACAATATTAACACCCTGATTATACCCAATTGGTATTATTTCTCAAGCATTTGATAATTTATAACTATTTTCGCCAGGTTCGCTTACCCGCGGACAACGGCGTGAATTCTATTTGGAATCCGTGCTCCTGTTTTGCAGCAAGAAGTTGTTGGATTTATGTTTTAATTGTATGGCCGGGCATATCCGGATGGTTGGGTCCAAAGTGTTTAAGAAGGACCATGGGCTCACATTTGCTCTTATTTGTTATTTTAATGCCTGTACGAGCGGCCTGTTCGCTCACAAAAAACTCATCTGCGCTAGGCTGACCATAACGCAGCATAATAGCTGCTTCAGCATCGAAAAGTCCAAAACATCCATGACCTTGTATGATTACGCATCCGTAAGCGACAGGGTCTTTGATGATGACGCTTTGGCCGGGAAGTATAGCAAGCTCTTTTGCTCCGACATAGTCATTGCCGTACATTATCCATTTTTCAGTGTATTGTTCATTATAGCCAGAACACAAGATGGGTGGACGGAAATAATGCTTCTTATAGTGCGGGTCGATATTTTTCTCCCAATCCATCAGGCTGAGAATATAGTCGGGGTCTCTTTTTTTGTTGTCCGGGCAGTTTTCAACAAGGAATTCATAAGGATAAATTTCGTTATCACTGACATTTTCAAATACACTGTTTACATCGCTGTTCCATTGCGGCTCATAAGTTAAAACCGAACCTGGGGCATGCAAAACACCGGGGCAGGTGAACCAACCGGTACCCAGTTGGATTCTGTATGCCCGCGAAATTTCGGTAATGCGGTTGTCCCGGGATTCATACTTGAGCAGCAAATCTCTTACCTGCTGTATGGTTGTCTCTGGGCTAAAGCCAAAATATGTATGTGGAAAGGACCCCAAATGATTATTTAACTGCAACGGAAAATAGTAGCCTTCTGGTTTTCCGATACGCCCAACTTTTTTGGCGGCGGCATCGCTAAGATGTAAATGATGGAAAAGAGGTCCATCAAAATCAAAAAATTTAGAATACATCGGCCACATACCATGTTTATCCAACAGGTCTTTGCCTATCAGGGATTGGCCAAGCTCATGAACAGCATCACGAAGCAAAAATTTATCTTCCATTTTGTCGGTTATTGCATTGACATAACTCATGCCCTCATCTTTGGCAGCTAAAGGTCCGTTATTGGCGGGTATCACAGAAGAAAACCATCGTTCCTTGATAGCGCCGCGGTTCATTCCAAGTGCAAAATAGTCGTCCGGGTGCAGCCGCAGTCTTTTGCCGGCTTTCCCGAAAAGTCTTGGCACAAATACCGGAATGAGGCGAAATATCCCCTGACCCCTTTCAAATGTTTCACGGATGGCTTTGTTTCCCGTTTTTTTGAAGGTTTTAAAGGGTATAATTTCCCCTGCAACGTTTAGTTTTTCGGCGGTTATTGCCGAATTTACACTTAAAATGTTATTATTGCCTGGCATTTTACCTGCCTCAAAAAAATAGGATAGTCTTGCTATAGAACACAGTATTTATAAGAAAAACGTTTTTCTGGTTTAATTATAGGGATTTGCCCAATTAGTGTCAAGGCAATTTTTAAGAAGCAGTCTGAGACTATGCGTTATGCGGTTTTTTAGCGAAAAAATGCCAAAATCGCAGGAATATCTGATGTTTTACCAACCAAATAACTCCCATGAGCTATCGCTCCTGATATCAGTCGATTGGCGAACAATCAGGTTTATAGGTAATTCAATATTAACAGGCTCCATATCAGGGGTGGCTATTTTTTTCATGATGAGGTCCACAGCAGCAACGCCCATTTGATATTTTGGAACATTAATGGTTGTCAAAGAAGGACTTACGATTGATGCAACAAAAGTATTATCAAAGCCGACAATTTTAATATCCTCGGGTATCTGATGGCCGTGTTCTTTTATGGCTTTCAAAGCACCTACTGCCATCTGGTCATTTGCCGAAAATACTCCATCAAAAATCCTGCCGGTATTTAATAACTCTTTGATGGTTGAATATCCACTCAGTGGGGAAAAATCTCCCTCGGCTATAATTTCATTTACCTGCATTTTTTTTTGTTTTCCAAGCTCTTTCCTAAAGCCTTCCTGACGGGCATTTGCCAGACAGGAGTATTTTGGCCCGGTGATGTGGACGATGTTTTTACAGCCGCATTTAATCAGATGCCTTGTGGCCAGACAGCCACCTTCAATATTATTGACCATAACCGAGTCTATTCCTACCCTGGCCAAATCGCGTTCCAGACTTACAATCGGGATTTTTTTTCTTCTGCGCCCCAATTTATGAAGAAGTTCCCAGTACTCTGAATCATCCTCGGTGTTTACAGAACCTAATATAATTCCATCGACCCAATTACTATTGAGCAAATGGACGGAATACTTTTCTTTTTCAAGCTGTTCGTTTGAGTCGCAAAAAGTGAGGTTATAACCATTCTTTGCGCATTGGTCCTGTATGCCTTTGATAACCTGTGGAAAAAAAATCCTTGTAATACCGGGTATAATCAAACCGATGTTATTGGTTTTTTTACTTTTGAGGCTACTTGCGACAGGGTTGACTTCATAACTCAATTCGGCAATTGCTTCGTTTATTTTATTCTTTAATTTTTTACTAACCGGCTTTGTACCTCTCAGTGTGTGCGACACCGTTGAAATCGATACGCTGGCAAGCTTTGCTACATCTTTGATGTTCGACATTTATGTCTTTCGCGGAAACCGTTTTTCTTATACTTCTAAAAATTCCATAAACCTATATGATAAACTTAACTCCAGAAAAATGCAAGAGGGGTAGTTCAAATTCAGGAGTTTTCCTGGAATAAGTTGCTTAAAATGCTAAATGTTAGCATCTAAAAGGTATATTGGAAAAACGTTTTTCCGTAATCTGGCAATGCAATTTTGGTTAAGAGTATAAAAAAAGGTTAAAAAGGGCGTTTTTGGGGTAGAAAAAATAGAAACACCAATATTACAACAATCGCAGAAAAACGTTTTTATTTTTTTATTGACATGTATTTTCGTATGGCTATACTAATGTCAGTGGTACTAAATAATTGCGCCCGTTGTATGTGGGCAAGCCAGGCCGGTGTAAATGGTTACGAATTGTTTGACACACAAGCAATAATACCAAATTGGTGTTACACGGCCGATACAGTGCAATGAAATCAGGAAAACACGCCATGAAACCAAAAGAAAGGGTTTTAAATGCCCTGAATTTTGAAAAATCGGACAGGATTCCGATAGATTTACACAACTTTTTAGTATGTGCAAAATTAACTGGAAAGCCCTTTGGGGAGGTATTCCATAGCTCATCTCTTATAGCTCAATCACAGCTTGATGCCCACAAAATTTTTGACCATGATATGCTTCTAATAGAGGCGGGGGTAGCAACTTTAGCTGAGAGTTGCGGCGCTGAGCTTGAGTATCCTGCAGATACTTCGCCATGGGTAAAAACACACCCTTTCGCCGAGTTAAACCATAGGGAAATTAAAGCAGCTTTAAGAAATATGGAAGTTCCTGACCCCGCAGCCAGCTTACCTCTGAAAATTATGGTAGAAGCGGTAAAGATAATATTGGACGAAAAGGGCGACGAATTATTCATAATGGGCAGAGCAGATCAGGGACCATTCAGTCTGGCCGGAGAATTGCGGGGGATTAATGAATTTCTGCTGGATTTGGCTGTTGGGGCTGAATATATTGAAGATCTGCTCAGGTTTACATCGGAGGTGTATTTCAGTTATGCCGATGCTATGATGCGTGCAGGTTCTCACGGAACTTCTATGGGAGAATCGCTGGCTGGTCCGGATGTCATTTCGCCGGAGTTCTACAAAAAGTATGCGATGAAATACGAAAAAGAAGTTATTAGCAAATTAAAAGCAAAGGGGTATATTATTTCCAACCATATCTGTGGAAATGTTGATGCCATTTTAGATGATTTGATTGGCACAGGAGCAAACATCATAGAGATTGATGGAAAAACAAATCTCAAATCAGCTTGCCAAAAGGCGAAAGGCAAAACCTGTATTATGGGGTCAGTGAACCCGAATGTTTTTGCGCACGGTACGGTGCAGGATGTGAGAGATAAGACTATAGAGACCATAGAGGCTATGAAAGGCAATTATGGGTTCATACTTGGGCCTGGATGTGCATTGGGCGGCGATGTTGCATTGGAAAATATTAAAGCCTTTGTGGAAACGGGCAAAGAATCCGGAAAATATTGAAATTACAACTGAGATAACCTATTTCAGACAATTCTTAATTGCTTATAAATTTGGTTAAAATGAAAGGTATTGAGGTACAAATGAATAATAAATTTATTATTACTGCCGCGTGTTTTTTAGTTTGTCTTTTTTCTTTTGATTTATGTGCTGCCGATGCAAATGAAGCTCAGGCGGGATATTCAATAGATACCCGGCAAAACAATCCTTATGGTCTTTCGCAATGGCAGAGAAAGCCACAATTTTCCATCGTAAATGAACGCAGTGTTTATGAGGCCACTTGGCGGGCTAAGCCATATCAGGTATGGCCATCAACCGAAGAATGGTGGGATATGCATTTGAAGGTTCACAAGGCCGAGGATTTGCCCCAGGTAGGGCCATGGGCTTTCAACTGGATAGTTCGCCGGCATCCATGTTTTATGGTTAGCGGTGATGCACCTCGTTTTTCGCTGGTAGAAACGCCTCGAAACAAGGAAATAAACCCCAGATTTTATATGATGGGCGAGCTTCGAATTCGTTGTAGTGTTGGCGAACAATCGTTTTGGCTTGATGAACGCGGCAAAATTAAAACTGTTTATTATCCATGGGGTACTGTACATCAGGTTGATTTGCGGCCTGAACTGCCGCTGCAATTTAAGATACAGGCGGTATTGGCGGAGAATTGCGGCATTGTTGTCGAGGTTTTGCCGATTGGCGATGCAAACAAACCGCTTAACGTCGAGCTGGGGTTGTATTATGGCGGGCTTGATTCCAAGTTCATCAATTTCTTTCCCGAATATTTTATTATAAATTCCAATGACTCACACAATGATACTGTCGAATTGAATAACAATATGGCAAAATTGGCAGACCCGAATATTCTGCTGAAAATTTTTGTTTCGGCTGAGCCGACAGGCACTGTGGAAGTTGATTCCGGCAAAACCAGCGATTTTACCACTAACCGAATTGTTTTTAAACATAAATTTTCTACAGGCGAAAATATACGCAGCTTTCGAGTGCTCGCCTGCAAAATTGAGGATGACAAATCTGCCAAGCTATCAATTGGAAAATTTGATGAGTATGTCCAGCAGACAAAAAATTATTATGATGAAATACTGAATTCGGTTGATATCAAAACACCGGATACAGTGCTGAACACCGGTTTTTATGCTTCGGTAGTAAATTTAGATTATACATATCAGCCGCCTGGCTGGTTCGAGGGAATACACGAATGGAATTCTTACTTCCTGAACAATTATCATATGTCTGCTGCTGTTGCTTTGGGGCAGTTTGACCGTGCTCGTGACGGTTTGATGCTGTCTGGCGGCGGCCCCAAGGGACCTGCTCAGGTTTTGGTTTCAGATGGTTCAATCTTTGAGGGCGGACATTCTACCGAAGATGGTTTGCCTTACTTTATTCTGCAGTTATACCGATATTGGCTGGCCAGCGGCGATATGGAAACTCTCAACAAGCTTTGGGAACCAACTTGCAAAAATTTGGACAATATGTTCAATGTTCGCGACCCTGAAGGGGATCTGTTGCTGAACTTCCATCAGGCCTGTAACGCATTTCTTTATCAGAAAACTGATCATGTACAACTTTATTTCCGCTTTCATCAGTTGTTTCCTTCGGAATTGGTATCGGTCTCAAAGATTTTGACAAGAGAGTAAATGATTTTGAATGAACCGAGATTTCACCCGTTTTTGTTCTAAATACAAATCCTTCAACACCAATTATATCGCCGATATCAAGAAGTTTAAATACTTCATAAGATTCTCCTACGTCGTCTTTCTTTAAATAGATTTGAATTTTACCATCGTTATCCTGAA